>DATFYA010000056.1 GCA_035315345.1 Candidatus Methylomirabilota bacterium | reverse complement strand
GAAGGGCAACGCCAACCCGAGCCTCCGCGGCCTCGCCAGCACGTTCAGCGCCCGCAGCCCGCAGGTCTACCTGAACATCGACCGGACCAAGGCGGAGTCCATGCAGGTGCTGCCGTCGAGCATCTTCGAAACCCTGCAGGCGTACCTCGGCTCCTCGTTCGTCAACCTCTTCAACAAGTTCAACCAGGTGTTCCAGGTCTACATCCAGGCCGACAATGCCTACCGCCTCCAGGCCGGAGACATGCGGCATCTCTACGTCCGCAACCAGAACGGGGAGATGGTCCCGCTGAATGCCCTCATCCAGATCCGCCAGGTGCAGGGGACCGAGCTGCTCACCCGCTACAACCTCTATCCCGCGGCGTCGATCTTCGGCGCCGCCGCTCCGGGCTTCAGCTCCGGCCAGGCCCTCACCCTCATGGAGCAGCTGGCCGCGGAGACGCTGCCGGAGGGCATGGCGTACGACTGGACCTCGACGAGCTACCAGGAGAAGCGGGTGGGCCATCAGGCGTACTTCATCTACGCGCTCTCCATCGCTCTGGTCTACCTGGTGCTGGCTGCGCTCTACGAGAGCTGGACGTCTCCCGCCGCGGTGGTCCTGGTCGTGCCCATGGCCCTCGTCGGCGTCCTCCTGGCGCAGATGAGCCGCGGCTACGACAACAACCTGTACACCCAGGTCGGCCTGGTGCTGATGATCGCGCTCGCGAGCAAGAACGCCATCCTGATCGTGGAATTCGCCCGCGACCTGCACCGGGAGGGCCTCTCCGTCACCGAGGCCGCGGTCGAAGCCACCCGGCGCCGGTTCCGGCCGATCGTGATGACCTCGTTCGCCTTCATCCTGGGGGTGGTGCCGTTGATGGTGGCCACCGGGGCGGGCGCGGCCAGTCAGCAGGCCATCGGCACGGTGGTGTTCGGCGGGATGATGGCGTCGACGCTGCTCGCGATCCCGTTCGTGCCGGTCTTCTACGTGGCGCTCGAAGGTCTGAGCGCGCGGCTGCGCAGTGGTCGCCGTCGGCAGCCCGCGCCGGCCGAGAGCCGCTGACCGAACGCGGGCGCCCCAAGCGACTCGCCGGGGCACGCGCGCCTCAGCGAGGCGGGCTCGCCCCGATGTTCACGAGCGCCCCCGAGCAAGCTACCGAGTTTCCGGCGCGCGTCGCACCGCATCGCCGTTGCAGTTCCTCGGGCAAGTCCATGTTTCGCGGCATCGCGCGGCGATGTTGGGCATGCTCCTCGTCTCGGCGTTAGCCGGATCGCCCTGAGCGATCGCGAGGCGCAGGCGCTGGCCGCCTATCTCAGCTCACGCCGCTGAGCCGCGCGCGGCGGGCCGCGCGGCCTACGGCGTGGACGGCGGCGGCACCCGGCGCCTCGTGGCCTGCTCGAACGCGTAGCCCAGCTCGATCAGCCGAGGCTCGCTGCAGGCGGTGCCGGTGAACGTGATCCCGAAGGGCGCGGGCCGGGCCGCGAACCCGTCCGGAAACGGCGGGGTCGGGGTGTTCGGCACGGTGGCGAAGGGCACCATGACGCTCGGGTAGCCCGGGCGCGCCGCGATGCTGGCGCCGCTCGCGCCCGGAAACAGGATGGCGTCGAGCTGGTGGGCCTTCATCACCGCGTCGATCCCGTTCGTGCCCGCGAGGGCCAGGTCCTTGGCGCGATCGGCCTCGTAGCGCTCGCGATCCGCGTCGACGTCCATCTCGTCGGAGATGTCGAGCTGGGCCTGCCCGTACTTGATGGCGCCGCGCGCCTGGTGCGCGAGGTTGAAGCTCCTCAGCTCGCTCAGGGTCTGGACCGGGGCGCTCGGCCCGAGCGAGCGGAGCCACGCGTTGAAGTCGCGCTTCATCCCGTACTTGAACACCACCGAGCACGCCGCGTCCTCGCCCTTCCGCCCGGGCATGCCCGAGCAGACGCCCCACTTGAGGAAGTTCGCGTCGGGATCGGGATCGACGACGCTCGGAATGTCCGCGGGATCGACGAGGACCGCGCCCTCGCGCCGGAGGACCTCGATCGCCTCGGCCATCACCGCCGCCTGGGCCGGGGTGAGCCCGCCGCGCGGCGCCGCCTCACCCGGAGGGGTCACCGGATCGTAGAAGAACGCGCGCGGAATGCCGATGCGCGCACCCTTGAGCCCGTCGCGCTTGAGGTGGGGCGTGTAGTCGCGCCCGGCCGGTACGGGACATGCGCGGAGGCCGGGATCGTTCGGGTCGGGGACGCTGCCCTCGAGGGCGCCGAGCAGGATGGCGGCATCCGTCACGGTCCGGGCCATCGGCCCGGCGGTATCCTGGTCGGCGGTCAGGGGAATGATGCCGTAGCGGCTCACCCGACCAACGGTCGGCTTGATCCCCACGAGCATCACGAGATTGGCCGGGACCAGGATCGATCCCGAGGTCTCGGTGCCCACGTTGGCGGCCCAGAAGCTCGCCGCGGTTCCGATGCCCGAGCTGGAGCCGCCGAGCAGCAGCGCCTGACGGCCGTCGTTCGTGCCCTCGCGAGGATCCCGCCGCGGGTCGTACGGATTGAGCCCGTAGCCGGCCAGCGCGCTGTAGTTGCCGGGCATCGGCGTCGGCGGGCCGGCCACCCAGTTGGCGAGCTCGGTCATCACGGTCTTGGCGATGATGACCGCGCCGGCCTCGCGCAGGGTCCTCGTGATGGTGGCGTCGTACGGCGGCCGGAGATTCTCGAAGGCGATGGCGCCCCCGGTGGTCACCATGTCGGTCGTCTGGATGTTGTCCTTGAGCGCGATGGGAATGCCGTGGAGCGGGCCGCGGACCCGACCCTGCGCCCACTCGCGATCCCGCTCCTCGGCCTCGGCGAGCGCGTCGGGGTTGACGGTGATGGCGGCCTTGACCTGATCCTCGTAGAGGGCGATGCGCAGGAGGTACTCGACGACGAGCTGGCGCGAGGTGACGCGCCCCTCGCGCATCGCCTGCTGGAGCTGGGGGATGCCGGCCTCGACGACGCTGTAGCCGGTGGCCGTCCGCGTGCCCGCGATCGGCTGCGCGCAGCCCGCCGCGACGACCGCGGCCACCGCGAGCAGCGGCCACATCCGTCGAGTCGTCACCGTCCGGGCCATGCGCGCGCTCTCCTCGGAAGTCTCGCCGCGATACTGCCCTCCGCCCCGAGCGGCGTCAAGAAGCCGGCGTGCGCCATCCGAGGGAGCGCGCGTCAGCGCTGCTTGGTGTGCTCCGCGTCGCGGGTGGCGCCGAGGGACATGAAGGTGGGGCTCTTGATCAGGAGGAAGACCACCGGCGACGCGGTGTTCTGGAGCGAGCGCGTCCAGCGCACCCCGACCCAGCCGTCGGGCAGCCGGGCCTGGGTGGCCAGCTCCTGGATCGCGTCCCGGATCCGGCTGGTCGGCGTGGACAGCGCACCGTAGCGTGACGCCATGGCGGCCCGCACGTCGTCGAAGACCTGCTCGCTGCCGGTGATGTAGAGGCCGATGCCGTGCACGCGCTCGTCCATGAGCCACACCGCGACGTAGTCGACGACGTGGCCGCCCGCGCTGAAGGCGGGGCCGTTCGCGGGCCGGGTGCACTCCTCGTTCATGAACGGCACCTTCGACGGCGCGCACGCGGTCAAGCCCAGGGCCAGCACCTCGGCCCTGGTCATGCCGAGGACGAGCCCGTTGACTCCGAGCGGCGCGGCGTCATCTCCGTCCGTGGCGACACCGGCGACGGCCGGGGAGGCGGCGAGCACGAGCGTGAGCAGGGCGGCGGCCAGGAAACGGCGCACCGCGGCAGCCTCGGGGCTTCCGGCATAGGTCATCATGGCGCTCCTGGATCGGACGACGCGGGCGACCGTGTTGCGGCGCCGATCATCGGACGTTGGTTCGTGACGCGGGCTCGAAAGCCGCGCGGGCCAGTCTCCACGAGGAGGCGTAGACCCTGTTGCTGGACGCGCCTCGAATGCGTGCAAGGGCTGCACCACGGGCAAAGTCGAATCACAGTGCGAGGGTAGGCGGCGGCGCCCGGGCCGCGGTGACGTGGGCAGTCCAGATGCGTGACGGGGAATGACCACCGCCTCGAGCCGCGGCAGACCGCGGAGACCGATGGCGCGGCGCGTCCGGTGCGCTGACGCTGCCGCTCCGGCTTGACCTGTTCCGCACCGTCTGGCAGGGTCGGCGCGATGAGCCTTCGTCACGCGCGAAGCGGGGCCGCGCCGAGCGCGGCGCTGGTCGGACTCGGCCTGGCCGTCCTGCTGGCCGTGGTCAACGGCGGCGGCGCGCTTGCCGCGGGCTCCGCCCGGGAGACGTTCGTCGAGGTCTGCTCCATCTGTCACGGCGTCGGAGGCAAGGGAGACGGGCCGAGCGCCGCCGGGCTCGACCCGCGCCCCGCCGATTTCACCGACTGTGCAGTCATGCAGAAGCAGTCGGACGCGACGCTCTTCACCATCATCAAGCGAGGCGGCCCGGGAGCAGGGCGCTCCACCGTCATGCCCGCGTGGGGCGATTCGCTCCCGGACGGGCAGATTCGCGATCTGGTCGCGGTGGTCCGTGGCTTCTGCAAGAGATAGGAGGACGAGCATGAGGCCTGAACAGTTCGCGAGCGAGGAGGAGTACCGGCGCGCGCGTGCCGAGGAGCACGCCTGGCGCCTGGCCAAGGACCTCGGCCTGTCCCGCCGCCGCTTCCTCGAGGCGGCGGGCGCGGCCGCCGGGCTCATGGGCCTCGCGGCATGGCCGGCCGCGGCGCAGACGCCGCCGGCCCCGGTCCTGAAGCCGACGCCGCCGGAGCTGTTCACCGACTACGGCAGCAACAAGGAGATGCGCTGGGACTCGCTGTACCGGCGCGGCTACCTCACGCCCAACGAGGCCTTCTTCGTCCGCAACCACACACGCACCGCGCGCATCGACGCCGCCGCGTGGCGGCTGCGAGTGGACGGGCCGGGAGTGACGCGGCCGCTCGACCTGACGCTCGACGAGGTGATCGGCCTGCCGTCCGTCTCGGTGATCCGCTACGTGGAGTGCGCGGGCAACGGACGCAGCTTCTTCGAGAGCGTGGGCGGGAAGAAGGCGCAGGGGACACAATGGAAGCTGGGCGCCATCGGCGTCGCGGAGTGGACGGGCGTACCGCTCCGCGAGCTGTTCGATCGGGCCGGGATCAAGGCGACCGCGCGCGACGTGATGCCGCACGGGCTGGACGACCTCAAGGTGCGCCGACCGATGCCGGTGGCGAAGGCGCTGGCGGACGACACGCTGCTGGTCTATGCGATGAACGGCCAGCCGCTGCCGCCCGATCACGGCTTCCCGGCGCGGGTGCTCACGCCGGGATGGATCGGAGTCGCCAACATCAAGTGGGTCGGGCGCCTGGAGGTGTCCGATCAGCCGCTCTTCTCGTCGTGGAACACGGACAGCTACGTCATGATCGGCCCCGGCTTTCAGCCGAGCCCGCCCTCGAAGGGCCCGGTGCTCTCCAGGCAGAGCCTCAAGAGCGCGCTCGAGCTGCCGTGGGGCGGCGACGTCGCGGCGGGCCGTCGTCTGGTCCGCGGGCGCGCGTGGTCGCCGTTCGGCAAGATCGCGAAGGTGGACTGCAGCGTGGATCACGGCGCCACGTGGCAGGCCGCCCGCCTCCGCGAGCCGAACATCGCGGCCGCGTGGGTGCGGTTCGACTTCGACTGGGACGCCCGGCCGGGCCAGGTCGGGATTCGGCTGCGCGCGGCGGACGAGAACGGCAACGTCCAGCCCGACCAGGTGCCCTTCAACGAGCAGGGCTATCTGTACAACGCGGTGGTCGAGCACCCGCTGGTGGTGACGTAGCCCGGCTCAGCCCCGGCGCGTATCCCAGGGGATCGGCCGCCCCAGCAGCGCGCGCGGCCCCACCAGCGACGGCGTCTGCTCGTATTGAAGCGCCTGCAGCCGGCGCGTGGTCAGGGCGACCAGCCGGCGGAAGCTCGGGTTGCGCCGGCCCTGGCGCGACCGCCGCAGCTCCTTGGCCAGGCTGTAGGTGAACGCCCCGTACGAGGTCGCCCCGTCGCGGTACTCGTACGACAGCTCCTCCTCGCGGCACGCCTCGATGATGATCGGCAGGTACGGGCCGCGATGCCGCAGGGCCGCGCGCTCGCGGTCGTAGGCGCGGTTGGGCAGGCCGCGCAGCGACACGCCGCGGCCGATGCGGTACGTGGCGCCCGACTTCCCGACGAACTGGGGCGAGCCGGCGAGCGAGCGGTTCGCGGTCGGCAGCCGCCGCTCCTCCCACATCTCGAGCCGGCGGTTCCAGCGCAGCGCGCGATGGCGGATGTCGTCGGGCGGATCGATGCCGCGCGGCCGCAGCCCGCCTTCGCGGGCGAGGCCACCCGAGTGGCAGCAGTCGAAGATCGCGGCGAACCGGCTGTCGTACGGCAGCTGGCTGTAGAAGCCCACGAGCTGCTTGTCGGTGATCGCGTGCGCCGGGCTCCAGTCGAAGTCGTAGGGCACCAGGCATTCGTTGAGGTGATCGACCTCCTGGTGCGGTCCGTAGGCGGGGATCTGAGCGCCGTGGCCCGAGTAGAACAGCACGCGCTCGTCGCCCGGCTGGACGTCGTCGAGCAGCCAGTGGAATCGCTCCAGGAGCCCGGCGGTGGTGGCGCGCTCGTCCAGCACCACCCGGATGTCCTCCGGCGCGTAGCCGCATTCCTGGAGCACCGAGCTGACCAGGTACACGTCGTTCACGCAGCCCTCGAGCCGGTTGGCGGGGTTGGGATAGGCGTTGATGCCGATGAGGAGCGCGCGGCGCGCCGGCCGCGCGCCGAGCGTGCGCCCGGCCTGGGTCTCGCGGGTGAGCGTGCGCGCCGGCCGCGCGCCCGACAGGTCGAGCCAGACGCTGTTCCGGGTGTTGGCGTGATCGAAGTACCAGATCGCGTCGTGGTTCAGCGGGTCGTTCGGCTTGTCGAAGCGCGTCTCCACCGCGGTGAAGTTGTCGGCCTGGATGCGCAGCTCCGCGGTGAACACGTGGTCGTCCGGGTTGTAGAGGTGGTACCAGCGCCGTGCCCGGGCCAGTGCCTCGATGCGGCCGGCGAAGCAGTCGCGGACGAACGGGTTGCCGATCTGCGACCCGAGCGTCAGGAAGGTGCGTCCGTCGAGCGCTCCGCGCTCCCGCCGGAAGGCGTCGTAGCAGACGAGCGTGCCCAGGCTGTGGGCGCACACCACGTCCGGCCGGCCGCCCGCCACCGCGTCCAGCACGCGGGCCCGCAGCCGCTCGCGCAGGCGGTCCTCGGTGGCCCACTGAGCGATCATGCCCGCGGTCCAGCGGATCAGCGCCGGCATGTCGGAGAGCCCGCGCGTGCCGGGCAGGAGGTCGCCGATGCCGTGCACGATGCCGCTCGCGGCGAGCCGGGTGAGCGCCTCCGCGTACGTCGCCGCATGGAGCGGCGCGTGGTCGAACTCCTCGTCGTAGGCCAGGAAGTCGAAGTCCACCTCGAGCCCCGGCTTCCAGCGCTGCAGGCCCGCGGTGATGACCTGCCGCCAGGCCGGGATCAACGCGGCGTCCACGTCTCCGTGTCCGATGCCGTGGACGCACAGAATCGAGAGACGATCGGGCATGCGTGGCCTCCTGGAAGGGCGCGGCCGGCTAACGCGGCCGGCGGCCGATGCTGCGGGTGTAGGCGTCGATGAAGGCGGCCCAGCCGCCCTTTCGCGCGAAGTCGAGGGTGGCGTAGAGCCGGGAGACCGTCTTCTTCGGAAAATACACGGTGAGGCCGTGGGAGTGGGCGAGGCCCTGGCCCTTCGCCGCGCTCGCCAGGACCGCCCTGGACAGGGCCGCGCGCACCGCGCGGCACGCGGTCGCGACCGCGGGCCGGCGGACGCGACGGGCGAGCAGGTCGCAGAGGTCGGCCACGTCGCAGTACTGGTCGTAGGGCGGAGTGTATTCCTGCACCTGGGCCCGCACGGCCCAGATCTGCGCGCGCGCGTCGTCGTCCCGGAGCGCCGTCGTCAGCACGCGGCCCAGCCGGTGGATCGCGTCGGCCACCGCGCCGATGCCCGCCAGGTCGGTCGCCGCCATGGTGGCGCCGTCCCTCGGCCCGTACGAGGCGACGTACCGGCCCACCACCAGCTTCGCGAGATCCGCCGGCTTCATCGAGGGGCGGGCCACCAGCGCCTTCAGGATCGTGTCGTAGGGCCAGCCGTCGTTGGGCTCCTCCTCCTCGGAGCCGCAGGTGAGGCCCACGTGATCCCGCACCTGGTAGGCGACCTCGACCATGCTCATGAGGCAGGCGTCGAATCCCAGGACGTCGATCTTGCGCTTGAGCGTGCGCCGGATCTGACCGAGCACCCGCTTCAGCTCGATGTTGTCGAGGAAGTCCTTCGCCTGATCGTCGAACGCGATGGCGCGCGAGGACACCATGCGGGCCACGGTGGACCGGAAGAGCGAGCGCCGCGCCCGCCGGGCCGCGGCGCGCACGGTGTCCATCCGGATGGGACCGGGAGAATCGGCCACCAGCGCCCGCGCGACCACCTTGCCCTTTCGCACGACCGGCGGGGCCGCGCCGCTGAAGTAGTCGCCCTGGTAGAGGTTGGAGTCGTCCCAGCCCGAGCCGTGGTTCCAGATCACCAGCAGGTAGTGCTGGGCCGGGTGGCTGGTGACCGCCCAGGTGACGAAGTCGCGCAACACCGCCGGATCGCCGGTGTCGGTCTCGCCGAGCGCGGTGACCACGTCGGCGGTCAGCGGAGTGTTCTTTCGCAGCAGGTAGCGATTGGTCGCGCGGCCGGCGCCGGAGCGATCGAACTGGGCGACCACGGTGACCTGGTCGCTGGAGCCGACCGTCTTCACCTCGAGCAGATCGTCCGCGCCGGCGCTGTCGAGATTGTTGTCGCCGGCGAGGTACACCATGACCGTCCACCGCTTCGTCTTCTCCGCCGGGCGCGTCATCGTCGCCTCCTCGGCTCGCAGTCGAGCGCTTCCACCATCGCAGCGGATCTCGCGATCGCGCAAGGGTTTTCTGCCCTTACTGTCATTGAGCGCGGATTTCGTGCGTCGGTCGGGTAGGCTCGAGGAGGCCTGCCACATGACCAAGTCACTGGACAACGGTGGATCGCTCGCGGTGGATCGCTCGAGTGCCGGCGGCCGCACGCTCCCGCTCGAGGGCATTGTGCCTCCGATCCGCTGCTGCGCCGGCGGATCCGCGGGCTTGCGCGCGAACACGTTCCTGCAAGACATCGCGCGGGCCCGGAAGCTCGTGGCCGAGGGCCTCGCGCGGCACGGGATCGACCGACCTGGTGAGAGAGCTGGCATGAGCCCGCCTGACAATCGCGACCTCGAGATCCTGATCGCCGCGGCCACCACCGCCTGGCGGCCGCACGCCCCGACCGGTGAGACCCGCGCGCACCCGGCGTGGGCCGACCGCGACGCGGCCGGTCGCGTCGCGGTCGACGAGGCCACGGCGATCCTGCGACGGCCCCAGGCCGCACGGATTCGCGCGGCCTCTCGACCACGGCCCGACGGGTGCTGGCGCGGCTCGGCGGCGCGCGGTGCGCGCGCGCCTCGGGCCGTCCGCCGGCGCTGCGGGCCGGCCGGCACCGGCAAGGCCTACCCGGTAAAAGCGCGCGTCGTCGACGCGCGGGCCGGCGAACATCGCGAAATCGCCGCCGACCTCCCGCGGTACGACGCTTGCTATCTCAGGACCCGTGAAGTGCGTCTTCGGCCATCTGCATCCGCCGACTCGCGTCGTGGGCGTCGTGCCCGAAGCCGCGTTCAGCCGGGTCGCGCTCGCGCGCGTCTATCATTGCGCCGACTGCGCGACCCTGGCGGCGGCGCCGACCGAGCTGGATCGTCAGGAATACGAGAGCCCGCGGGCGGCGCGCCGCGCCGGACAGAGCAGTGCCTGCCCGGTGTGTCTTCCCGCATTCGTGTCCGAGGCCAAATCGCAGGGCGACTGGCTGGTGATCTGCACGTGCGGCTGGCGATTCGTCGCGTCGCCGCTGCAGCGAGCGCGCGCCATGGGGTACGTGCATGAGACGCGCATGCGGCAACTGCCTGACGTTCAGGCGGGGGAGGTCAGCCGGGGGCGCCACTCGTGCCGGGTGACCCGACCGCCCCGATCGGACTGACCGTCACCTCGGCTCGAGGCGACCTTCGCCTCAAGGCTTGAGGCGGGTGGCGCACCAGCTGGATGGCCATGAGCCCGATCGGCCCCGGCCCGAGCACCGCCGGCGTTCTCGAGGCCGAACAGCGGGCTGCCCGAGGTCATCCCCACCGTCGCCTCCTCGTAGCTCACGTCGTCGGGGATGCGATAGAGCGTGTTGACGTGGGCCCGATGGCCGCGGGCCCGATTACAGGCAGGCGGTGTACAGCCCGCGAATGCCCATGTGCGCCTCGACGACCACCCGGTCGCCGATCTGAAACCGTCCTCAGATGCCGCAGGCGCGCACCCTCACGAGGACGTCCTCGTCCCCCGGAACCGGCACCGGCCGCCGCTGCAGCTCGAACCGGTGCGGGGCGACCAGCACGGTCAGGTGTCGGGAATCGCCATGATGCCTCCTCGATTCGCCGATCGCGGCCGCGCTCAGCGCATGCCCAGCCGGCGCGCCAGGTCGTCCACGCTCGTGCTGAGCGAGTCGAAGTCGGGCACCTGGCCGCCCGGGGTCACGCGGTCCACCACCTCGGGCAGGAGCTGGGAGAGCCCGCGCGAGGTCTCCTCCTCGCTCAGGCCGGCGTGACGCGAGATCTGCTGCAGACCGTCCTGCCCGAAGATCTGCGCCATCGCGTCCGGCGGGATGGGCTTATTGGCGCCGGGGCTCACCCAGGAATCGGCCTGCTCGCCGTAGCCGGCCTGCTGAAGCTGGGCGAGGATGCTGCCGAGTCCGCCGCCCGCGGCGCCGCCGAGCACCTGGCCCAGGATGTCGCCCAGGCCGCCCCCGCCGGGCGCCGCGCCCATCTGACCGGGCCCGCCGCGCCGCGCGCCCTGGTTCGACAGCATCGAGAGCACGACCGGCATCAGGGCCACGAGCACGCTGCTCATGCCGCCGCCGGCCTGCGCGCCCGCCGGCTGCTGCGGCGGCATGCGCCCGCCCGCCGGCTGTCCAGCCAATCCACCGAGCAGATCATCGAGAAGTCCCATGGCCGCCTCCTGCGGTGAGATGACGTGAAAACCGCGGGGCCAGCATAGCCCGAAACCGCGAGGGCCGCACGGCGGCCGCCGCGCCGGAAGCGACTTCGCGATTCTTGCGCAAATTTCGCGGTTCGCGCATGGGCGCGGCCTCCGGGCGTCACAATAAGAGGAGGGCGCGCTCTGAAAGAGGTTGCCTGAAAGGAGTTGATCGATGCCTCGAGGCTACGACCGCCCGCTCTACATCCTGCCGTTCGATCATCGGGAGTCGTTCGAGACCAAGCTCTTCGGTTGGGAGCCGCCGCTCGGCCCCGCGCAGACCGCCGAGATCGCCTCGGCGAAGCGTCTCGTCTACGACGGCTTCCGGGCGGCCCTGGCCGCCGGTGTGCCCCGTGAGAAGGCGGGCATCCTGGTGGACGAGCAGTTCGGCGCCGCCATCCTGCGTGACGCGGCTGCCGACGGCGTCATCACCGCGTGCCCGGCCGAGAAGAGCGGGCAGGCCGAGTTCGAGTTCGAGTACGGCGAGGAATTCGGCCGTCACGTCGAGGCCTTCGATCCCACCTTCTGCAAGGTGCTGGTCCGCTACAATCCGGCCGGCGATCGGGAGCTGAACCGCCGGCAGGCCGGCCGGTTGAAGCGCCTCTCCGACTTTCTCGCCGCGCGGGATCGGAGCCGCTTCATGTTCGAGCTGCTGGTGCCGGCCGAGCCGGCCCAGCTCGAGCGGCTCGGCGGCGACCGCACGACGTACGATCTGGAGCTGAGACCCCGGCTGATGGTCGAGGCCATCCGCGAGCTGCAGGAGGCCGGCGTGGAGCCGGACCTGTGGAAGGTGGAAGGGCTCGATCGCCGGGCGGATTGCCAGGCGGTGGTCCGGGCGGCGCGCGGCGAGGGGCGCGAGCGCGTCGGCTGCATCGTGCTGGGCCGCGGCGCGGACGAGCAGAAGGTGCGGGACTGGCTCGGCGTCGCCGCGGGCGTGCCCGGCTTCGTCGGCTTCGCGGTGGGTCGCACCGATTTCTGGCAGCCGCTGGTGGCGTGGCGAGCCGGCACGGCCACGCGGGAGCAGGCGGTGGCCGAGATCGCGAGACGCTATCACGAGTTCGTGGACCTGTTCGAAGGCCGGCGTCTCGCCGTGGTCCGGGAGGGCTGAGCCATGCCGCCGGCGATCGGCAGCCCGGACCCGGATCAGCTGGCGATCGACACGATCCGGACGCTCTCCATCGACGCGGTCCAGCAGGCGAAGTCCGGCCACCCCGGTACGCCGATGGCGCTGGCCCCGCTGGTCTACACGATCTGGAACCGCGTGCTCCGCTTCGACCCGAAGGACCCGATCTGGCCCGATCGCGATCGCTTCGTCCTCTCGAACGGGCATGCCTCGATGCTGCTCTGGTCGCTGCTGTACCTGACCGGCACGGTGGCGGTGAACGCCGAATACGAGCGCCTGGGCCGGCCGTCGGTGACGCTGGACGACATCCGCCGCTTCCGTCAGCTCGGGAGCAAGGCCCCGGGACATCCCGAATACCACTGGGTCTCGGGCGTGGAGACGACGACCGGCCCGCTGGGGCAGGGCATCGCCAACAGCGTCGGCATGGCCATTGCGCGGAAGTGGCTCGCGGCCCGCTACAACCAGCCCGGCTTCGACGTCTTCGACTACCGCATCTACGCGGTGTGCGGCGACGGCGACCTGATGGAAGGCGTCGGCTCGGAGGCGGCCTCGCTGGCCGGGCATCTGGGCCTCGACGACCTGTGCTGGATCTACGACAACAACCACATCTCCATCGAGGGCCCGACCGGCATCACCTTCACCGAGGACGTGGCGGCTCGCTTCCTCGCGTACCGCTGGAACGTGCTGCGGGTGAGCGATGCCAACGATCGCGCGCGCATCGAGGACGCGCTGACCGTGTTCCGCGAGACGCGCGGCCGGCCGACCCTGATCGTGCTGGACAGCCACATCGGCTACGGCGCTCCCCACAAGGTGGACACCGCCGCCGCGCACGGCGAGCCGCTCGGCGAGGACGAGGTGCGGTTCGCCAAGCGGGCCTACGGCTGGCCCGAGGACGCGAAGTTCCTGGTGCCCGACGGCGTGCGCGAGCACTTCGACGCCGGGATCGGCGCGCGCGGAGCCCTGGCCCGGCGCCGCTGGGAGGAGCGCCTGACCGCCTATCGCGAGAAGTATCCCGACCTCGCCGCCGAGATCGATCGGATGCAGCGGCGCGAGCTGCCCGACGGCTGGGACCGCGACCTGCCGAGCTTCCCCGCCGATCCCAAGGGCCTCGCCGGACGCGACGCCTCCGGACAGGCGCTGAACGCGCTCGCCCGACACGTGCCGTGGCTTCTGGGCGGCTCGGCCGACCTCGCCCCCTCGACGCGCACGACGCTCGGATTCCCGGGCGCGGGGGACTTCGAGGCGGACAGCCCGGGCGGCCGGAATCTCCACTTCGGCGTGCGTGAGCACGCCATGGCCGCGATCGTCAACGGGCTCTCGCTCTCGAAGCTGCGCCCGTTCGGGTCGACCTTCGTCATCTTCAGCGACTACGCGCGGCCGGCCATCCGGCTCGCCGCGCTCATGGAGCTGCCGGTCATCTTCGTGCTCACCCACGACGCGATGGGTGACGGCGAGGACGGGCCGACCCACCAGCCGGTGGAGCAGCTCGTCTCGCTTCGCGCGATTCCCGGCCTGGTGGTGCTGCGCCCCGCGGACGCCAACGAGGTGGTCGAGGCGTATCGCCTCGTCATGCCGCTGCGCCACGAGCCGGCGGTCCTCGCGCTCTCGCGCCAGCCGCTACCGACGTTCGATCGCGCCAAGTACGCGTCGGCGGCCGGGCTGGCCCGCGGGGCCTACGTCATGGCCGACGCTCCGGGCGGCGCGCCCGAGATCATCCTCATCGCCTCGGGCAGCGAAGTCGCGCTGATCGTGGACGCCTACGAGCGTTTGACCGAGCGGGGCGTTCGCGCGCGGATCGTGTCGATGCCCTCCTGGGATCTGTTCGAGCATCAGCCGGCGTCCTATCGAGAGCAGGTGTTGCCGGCCGCGGTGACGGCGCGCCTCGCGGTGGAGCAGGGGTCGGTGCTAGGTTGGGACCGCTACGTCGGCCCCGGCGGCCGGGTGATCGGCATGAAGACCTTCGGCGCGTCGGCTCCGCTCAAGGAGCTGCAGCGTAAGTTCGGCTTCGAGCCCGAGCGCGTGGTGGCGGAGGCCCTGGAGCTGCTGGGACGCGGATGATCGAGGGCCGCGGGAGCGGCCGGGAGGGAGACGGCATGGGCAAGACCGCAGGCAAGCCGCCGCGCGCGAGAACGGCCGGCCCCGAGGACGAGGCCGACCAGGTACCGCTCGCGCCGCCGTGCGCGATGGTGATCTTCGGCGCGGCCGGCGACCTGACCCGGCGCCTGGTGGTGCCCGCGCTCTACAACCTGGTCAAGGCCGGGCGGCTGCCCGAGCCGTTCCGGCTCGTCGGCCTCGACCTGGCCGCGCAGACGGTGGAGGACTGGCGCGCCGGCCTCACGGAGACGATGAAGGGCTTCGTGGGCCGCGACGGGGAGTTCCAGGTGGACCACCTCGATGAGCGCGCCTGGCGCTGGCTGACGGACCGGATGAGCTACCTGCAGGGCGATCTCAACGCGCCCGACACCTACCGCCGCCTCGGCGAGCACCTGGCCGAGCTGGACCGCACGGCCGGCACCGCGGGCAACCATCTCTTCTACCTCGCGATCGCGGACCGCTTCTTCGCCACCGCGGTGGCCGGCCTCGGCTCCGCCGATCTCACCCACGAGCGCGACGGACGGTGGCGCCGGGTGGTGATCGAGAAGCCGTTCGGCCACGACGTGCCCTCGGCCATCGCGCTCAACACCCAGATCCGCAAGACGCTGCAGGAGCCCCAGATCTACCGGATCGACCACTTCCTCGGCAAGGAAACGGTCCAGAACATCATGGCGCTGCGCTTCGCCAACGGCCTCTTCGAGCCGCTGTGGAACCGCCAGCACATCGATCACGTCCAGATCACCGCGGCGGAGACGGTGGGCGTCGAGCACCGGGGCAAGTTCTACGAGCGCACCGGGGCGCTGCGCGACATGGTGCCCAATCACATGTTCCAGCTGCTGGCCATGACCGCGATGGAGCCGCCCATCTCCTTCGACGCCGACGCGGTGCGGACCAAGAAGGCCGAGGTCCTCGAGGCCATCCTGCCGCTCGGGCCCGCGGCCGCCCTGCGGAACGCGGTGCGCGGCCAGTATGGCGCGGGCACCGTCCTGGGCCAGCCCGAGCGCGCGTACCGCGAGGAGCCCGACGTGGCGGCCGACTCGAGCACCGAGACCTACGTGGCCTGCAAGCTCCAGATCGACAACTGGCGGTGGGCCGGCGTGCCGTTCTACCTGCGTACCGGCAAGCACCTGGAGCGGCGGTGGACCGAGGTGGCCATCCGCTTCCACCAGGCGCCGTATGCGCTGTTCCGGGGCACCCACGTCGAGCGCCTGCATCCCAACTGGATGATCCTCCGCATCCAGCCGGAAGAGGGCATCGCGCTGCAGTTCGCGGCCAAGCGGCCCGGCCCGACCGTGAAGCTCAGCACGGTGGCGATGGACTTCTGCTACAAGACCCACTTCAAGCTGGCGTCCGGCACCGGCTACGAGACGCTGCTGTACGACTGCATGACCGGCGACGCCACGCTGTTCCAGCGCGCCGACAACATCGAGGCGGGCTGGCGGGCAGTGCAGCCGATCCTCGACGCCTGGGCCGCGAACCCGCCGCGCGACTTCCCCAACTACGCCTCGGGCAGCGCGGGGCCCGCCGCGGCGGACGAGCTGCTGGCCCGTGACGGCCGCGCCTGGCGGGCGCTGGAGTAGGGGCGTGGGCGACCGGAGGAAGATCTCGCTGGTGCTCGCCGACGTGGACGGCACCCTGGTCGACCGCGACAAGGTGCTCACCGAGCGGGCCCGCGCGGCGGTACGGGCGCTGCGCAAGGCCGGCATCCGCTTCGCCATCACCAGCGGCCGGCCGCCGCTCGGCATGGCCATGCTGTTCGACCCGCTCGAGATCGACACCCCGATCGCCGGCTTCAACGGCGGGCTGTTCGTCGATCGCCACCTGACGATCCTGGCCCGGCACACCGTGCCGGAGGACGTGGCCCACGAGGCGATCGATCTCATCCGCTCTCACGGCCTCGACCCGTGGCTCTACCGCGGCAACGACTGGCTGATCACCAGGGCGGCGGCGCCGCACGTCGCGCGCGAGGCGTGGACCGTGAAGTTCGAGCCGACGGTGGTCGCGGATCTCGACGGCGCGCTGAGCGAGGTCGCCAAGATCGTCGGGGTCAGCGACGACCACGACCGCGTGCAGCGCTGCGAGGCCGACGCCCAGGCCGCGTTCGGGTCGCGGGCAACCGCCAGCCGGTCGCAGCCGTACTATCTCGACATCACCAGCAAGCAGGCGAACAAGGGCGCGGTGCTCGCGTATCTCTCGCAGACCCTGCGCGTGCCGGCCGGCGAGATCGCCACCATCGGCGATCAGCCGAACGACGTGGCGATGTTCGAGCCGTCCGGCTTCAGCATCGCCATGGGCAATGCCTCCGACGCGGTGAAGCGGCAGGCCTCCGCGGTCACCGATTCTTACGACGACGAGGGCTTCGCCAAGGCCATGGAGCGCTTCGTCCTCGGCTCGACCGGATAGGCGCGCGTTGGGTGAGGCGATCGGGCGCGTGGAGGTCCTGCCGGATCCCCCGGCGCTGGCGCGTCACGTGGCGGAGTGGATGACCACGACCGCGCGGTCGGGGGCGCGCCCATTCCGGGTCTCCCTCTCGGGCGGCTCGACCCCGAAGGCCCTGTTCGGGCTCCTCGCCTCCGACGAGTTCCGGGACCGCGTTCCCTGGTCCGAGGTGGACTGGTACTGGGGCGACGAGCGCTTCGTGCCCCACGACCATCCCGACAGCAACTACCTGATGACGCGCGAGGCGATGCTCGACCGCGCGCCGGTGCCGCCTCAGAACGTCCATCCGATCCCGACCGACGGACGTCCCGAGGACGCGGCCCGGCGCTACGAGGCGACGCTCCAGACCGCCTACGGCGCGACCGTCCTCGATCCGGCGCGGCCGCTCTTCGACGTGACGTTGCTGGGCCTCGGCCCCGACGGCCATACCGCCTCGCTGCTGCCCGGCGAGCCGGTGCTGGAGGAGCGCGCGCGCTGGGTGGCCGCGGTCTCCCACGGCCGGCCCGAGGTGCGTATCACGCTGACCTACCCCGCCATCGACAGCAGTCGACACGTGGCCTTCCTGGTGACGGGGCGCGAGAAGACGGCCATCTTCCGGGCGATCCGATCGGGCGATCGCCGGGCTCCCGCCGCGCGCGTGCGGCCGTGCGGAGAGATCGTGTGGTTCGTCGACCGCGCCGCGGCCGGTGAATGAACCCCGGCCGACGGGTGCAGGCGCCCTCGAAGTGTGGTTCACTCGACGCGCCGGGCCGGCGCGCCGGGTCATTCCGACTCGCGTGCGTCACGTCCGCGAATCGTGAGGAGCCGCCATGGATGCCGAGCGTCAGCGTCTGGAAGAGGCCCGAGCCGGCCAAGCGCCGTGGAAGCAGTGGGGACCCTACCTCTCGGAGCGGCAGTGGGGCACCGTGCGGGAGGATTACAGCCCGAACGGGGATGCGTGGAACTACCTGAGCCACGATCAGGCCCGCTCGCGTGCCTACCGCTGGGGTGAGGACGGTCTCGGCGGGATCTCGGACGACCGGCAGCTGCTCTGCTTCGCCCTGGCCCTCTGGAACGGCAAGGACCCGATCCTCAAGGAGCGGCTGTTCGGGCTGACCAACAGCGAGGGCAACCACGGCGAGGACGTCAAGGAGTACTACTTCTACCTGGACTCGACGCCGACCCACTCCTACATGAAGTACCTGTACAAGTATCCGCAGGCCGCCTTTCCCTACCGGGACCTGGTGGAGACCAACCGGCGTCGCACCCGCGCCGACCTCGAGTACGAGCTGCTCGACACGCGCGTGTTCGACGGCGACCGGTATTTCGACGTCTTCGTCGAGTACGCCAAGGCGGCGCCGCGCGACCTCCTGGTCCAGATCACCGTCGAGAATCGCGGCCCCGAGCCGGCGGCCCTGACCGTGCTGCCGACGCTCTGGTTCCGCAACACCTGGTCGGGGGACGACGCGACCGCGCGTCCGGTCCTCCGCCAGACCGCGCCGGGCGTGGTCGGCGCCTCGCATCCCGACCTCGGGGAGTACGTGCTGTCCTGCGAGGGCGCCGTCCCGCTCCTCTTCACCGAGAACGAGACCAACGCCGAGCGCCTGCTCCACACCGCGAACGCCACGCCCTTCGTGAAGGACGGGATCGACAGCTACGTCGTCCACGGGCGCCGGGAGTCGGTGAACCCCGAGCAGCAGGGCACGAAGGCCTCCGCCCAGTACGAGCTCACGGTGGGCGCGGGCCAGTCGCGCACGGTCCGCCTCAGGCTTCAGGGCGGGGCGGCCGCGGATCCGTTCGGCCGCGGGTTCGACGCCACCTTCGTGGCGCGCCGGAAGGAGGCGGACGACTTCTACGCCACGGTGATCCCGAAGGCGCTCGACGCCGACGAGGCCAACGTGATGCGCCAGGCGCTGGCCGGCATGCTCTGGTCCAAGCAGTTCTACTACTACGACGTCGATCGCTGGCTCGCGGAGCGGAACGTCGACCCGTTCCGGCTGCCGAGCGGCGATCTGCCCCGCAACGCGCAGTGGCACCACGTGTACAACGCCGACGTCATCTCGATGCCGGACAAGTGGGAGTACCCCTGGTACGCGGCCTGGGACCTGGCCTTCCACGTCATCGCCCTGACCCTGGTGGACGAGGACTTCGGCAAGCAGCAGCTGGATCTGATGCTCGAATCGCCCTACCAGCATCCCAGCGGCCAGCTGCCCGCCTACGAGTGGAACTTCGGCGACGTCAATCCGCCGGTGCACGCCTGGTCCACCATCTTCACCTACACGCTCGAGCGCGTCCGACGGGGCGCGGGCGACGTGGACTGGCTGGAGCGCGCCTTCCAGAAGCTGGCGATGAATTTCACCTGGTGGGTGAACCGCAAGGACCGCGACGGCAACAGCGCGTTCGAGGGCGGCTTCCTGGGCCTCGACAACATCGGGGTGTTCGACCGGAGCGCGCCGCTGCCCACCGGCGGCTACCTGGAGCAGGCGGACGGCACCGCGTGGATGGCGCTGTTCTGCCAGAACATGATCGAGATCGCCACGGAGCTATCCGTCCACAAGCCCGCGTATCTCGACATGGCCCTGAAGTTCATCGAGCACTTCCTGTGGATCGCCAACGCCCTGATGCGGGCCGGCGAGGGGGCGGGGATGTGGGACGAGGAGGACGGCTTCTTCTACGACGTCCTCCGGTTGCCCGACGGCCGGGCCGAGCGCCTGAAAGTGCGCTCGATGGTCGGGCTGCTGCCCCTGTGCGCGGTCACCGTCTTCGAGGGCGGCTATCTCGAGCGGCAGCCGCACCTGACCGCCCAGGTGCAGCGCTTCTTCAAGAAGCGCGAGGAGCTGCGCGCCTTCATCCACGACCCGCTCAAGACCGGCCACGGGGGCCGGCGCCTCGGCGCGGTGCTGGACGAGACGCGGCTGCGGCGCGTCCTTCAGACCATGCTCGACGAGAAGGAGTTCCTCAGCCCGTACGGCATCCGGGCCCTGTCGCGCTATCACGCCGAGCACCCGTACGTGTTCCGCAGCGGCGGCCAGGAGTACCGGGTGTCGTACCTGCCCGCCGAATCCGACAGCGGGATGTTCGGGGGCAACTCCAACTGGCGCGGGCCGATCTGGATGCCGGTGAACGGGCTGATCATCCGGGCCCTGCTGCAGTACCACATGTACTACGGTGACGCGTTCACCATCGAGTGCCCGACCGGCTCGGGACGGAAGATGAACCTGTACGGGGTGGCCGAGGAGATCTCGGGGCGCCTGGCCAGCATCTTCCTCCGCGACGCGACCGGGCGGCGGCCGGTGTACGGCGGCGCGCGCAAGTTCCAGGACGACCCGCACTGGCGCGACCTCCTCCTCTTCTACGAGTACTTCCACGGCGACAACGGCGCGGGGCTCGGCGCGAGCCACCAGACCGGGTGGACCGGCCTCATTGCGCGGGGCCTGCATCTCTTCGCCACCAGCACCAGCGCCGAGTTCCTCGACCAGGGCAAGGTGGCCGGGGTGCTGGAGACGGAGCCGGCGTCCCGCAATCGCGCCGCGCGCGCCCCCGCGGCGCGGAGCACGTGACGTGGGCGCGCCGCGGCACCCCGCGCTCTATCAGATCAACACGCGCGTCTGGCTGACCGACCTGTCGCGCTCGCGGGGCCGGCCCGCCACGCTGGACGACGTGCCGGACACCGAGCTGGATCGCCTGGCCGGCCTGGGCGCCGACTGGATCTGGCTGCTCAGCGTGTGGAGCACGGGCCCGGCGGGCCGGCGGATCTCGCGCGAGAACCCCGAGTGGCGCCGCGAGTTCCAGGCCACGCTGGCCGATCTCCGCGAGGAGGACATCGCCGGCTCCGGCTTCGCCATCACCGGCTACACGGTGTCGCCCGCTCTGGGCGGCGACGCGGCGCTGGCGCGGATGCGTGAGCGGCTCAGGGCGCGCGGCCTCCGGCTCATGCTGGATTTCGTTCCGAATCACACCGCCCTCGACCATCCCTGGGTCGAGGACCACCCGGAGTACTACGTCGCGGGAAGCGAGGCGGATCTCGACAAGGCGCCGCAGAACTACATCCGGGTCCAGCGGAAGCGCGGGACGATGATCATCGCCCACGGACGCGACCCCTACTTCGACGGCTGGCCGGACACGCTGCAGCTCGACTATTCCAATCCGGCCACCCAGGCCGCGATGATCGGCGACCTGCTGAAGATCGGCGGCCAGTGCGACGGGGTACGCTGCGACATGGCGATGCTGGCGCTCCCCGACGTCTTCGAGCGCACGTGGGGCCGGCGCGCGCCGCTCTTCTGGCCGGAGGCGACGCGGCGGGTGCGGGAGCGCGCGCCCGGATTCCGCTTCATGGCCGAGGTGTACTGGGATCTCGAGTGGACCATGCTCCAGCAGGGCTTCGACTACGCCTACGACAAGCGGCTCTACGACCGCCTGCGGGAGGGGCACGCGCGCCCGGTGCGCGAGCACCTGTGCGCCGGCCTCGACTACCAGATCCGGCTGGCGCGGTTCATGGAAAACCACGACGAGCCGCGCGCGGCCGCGAGCTTTCCCACGGGCATGCGGGAGGCCGCCGCGATCGTCACCTTTCTCTCGCCGGGCCTGCGCTTCTTCCACCAGGGCCAGTTCGAGGGCCGCACGAAGCGGATCTCGCCGCACCTGGTCCGCGCGCCGAGGGAGACGGTGGACGCGACGATCGAGCGGTTCTACGGCAAGCTGCGCACCGTGCTGGCCCAGCCGGTGGTGCGGGACGGGCAGTGGCGTCTGCTGGAATGCGCGGCGGCGTGGGACGGCAACGGGACGTGGGACGGCTTCATCGCGTGGTCCTGGGAGATGCCGGACGGCCCGCGGCGGCTGGTCGTCGTCAACTACGCGGGTCATCAGGGCCAGTGCTACGTCCGCCTGCCGTTCCCGGATCTCGAGGGGCGCTCGGTGTCGCTGCGAGACCTCATGAGCCCGGCGCGCTACGACCGCCACGGCGGCGAATTGCTCTCGCGCGGGCTCTATCTCGATCTGCCTTCGTGGGGCTACCACGTCTTCGACGTCGGGCGGGCGTGAGACGAGATGACCGCGCTCCTGGACCGACTCGAGGAGCTGCTCCCCGCCGTTCAGGAGCGGGAAGCGGGCGACCCGGAAGCCTACCCGGCCAGGACGGTGGCCGACCTCTACGCGCTGGGCGTGCCCGGCGCGCCGTTTCCGGTCGTCCTCGGCGGCCACGACGGCTCCCTGCGCGACGGCGTGCTGATCGTGGAGCGGCTGGCCGCCGCGTCCCCGGCCGCCGCGCTCCTCATCAGCATGCCGCTGGCCCTGGCCGGCTTCGTCGTGGCCGCGGCTGCGGCCGGGCCGGCCGTTCACCGGGCCGCGTGCGCCGCCCAGCTCGAGCGGGTCGCCGCCGACTATCGGGCGGGCCGGATCTACGCGGCCTGCAACTCCGAGAGGGGCGCGGGCGGCTCGCTGGCCGCGACGCAGACCACCGCCCAGCGGCACGGGGAGGGATTCCGGCTCACCGGTGAGAAGATCCTCGCCTCCTTCGGACGGCACGCGAGCCACTTCTTCTCCACCGCGAAGGTGAGCCCGGACGATCTGCCCGGCGCGGGAGCGGTGGAGGCCTTCTTCGTTCGGACCACCGCGCCGGGGGTGGAGATCCTGAACGACTGGGACGGGTTCGGCATGCGCCCGACCGAGAGCCAGACGGTGCGGTACCGCGACGCGGTCGCGGAGGCGCTCATCGGCTTCCCGAACTTCCTGGAGGTCGTGCAGCCCATCCCCTATGTCGTCCCCCTGTTCGCCGCCATCTCCCTCGGCTGCGCCCGGGGCCTGCTGCACGCGCTGGGCGTTCCGGCGCCGCGGTCGCCCGCGCTGCGGCTGCGACTGTCCGACGCCCTCATGCGTTACGAGGCGATGCGCGCGTACCTGCTCGAGACGGCGGACGGCTGGCGCCCCGCGGCCGGCCCCGCCTACGCCGCCCGCGCGGTGCGGGCCAAGACCTACGTCACGCAGGAGTCCACCCGGCTCTGTGCCGATCTGTTCGCGCTGAGCGGCGGCCGGCACTACCGGCGCACCAGCCCGGCGGCGCGCCTCCTCGCCGCGTCGTTCGCGGGCACCGCCCTGCGCCCGCCGTTGCCGCTGGCCCTCGACGCGATGATGGAGGGCTTCGGCCTCGAATGACGCCGCCAGGCTCGGCGCGGTGAGTGCCAATGGCCAGCTGACCGTGGCCGGCATGGACGACGCCCTGATCGCTCGCCGCCCGCCGTTCGTGCCCGACCGCATCGAGGAGGGCCGTCGGTGATGTCGGCGGCGCGTTTCGACGGGGGGTGTGGGCTCGGCAGCCGTGCCGTCGATTTCGTGCTGGCCCATGACCGCAGCGCCGTGTTCCGGTTCGCCGCCCTGCAGTCGACCGCGGGGCAGGCGGCGCGGGCGCGGCATCGGCTGCCATCCGACCGCAGCGACTCGATGGCGCTGCTCGCCGACGGGCGGTGCTATCGCGACTCGACGGCGGTGCTCGAGATCTTGCGGCGCCTCGGCTGGCCGTGGGCGTTGCCATGGCCGCTGGTGCTCGTGCCGCCGCCGTTCCGCGATCTGGTCGACGAGCACGTTGCCGCCCGCCGCTATCGCTGGTTCGGCCGGCTCGACGCGGGCCGGCTTCCCACCGCGGCCGAGCGCGAGCGATTCGTGTCCTGAGGGCGCGTGGCCAGCTAGCCGAACTCCGACGTGGACGACGCGCTCATCTTCCACCGCCTGCAGTTCGCGTTCACCATCGTCTACCACTATCTCTTCCCCCAGCTCACCATGGGGCTGGCCCTGTTGATCGTGCTCATGAAGGCGCGCGGGCTCGCGCGGGGCGGGGAGCGGTGGAACGACGCGGCCCGCTTCTGGATCCGGATCTTCGGCATCAACTTCGCGGTCGGGGTGGTCACCGGCATCCCCATGGAGTTCCAGTTCGGCACCAACTGGGCCCGGTTCAGCCGCTACGCGGGCGGGGTGATCGGCCAGACGCTCGCGATGGAGGGACTCTTCGCGTTCTTCCTGGAGTCGAGCTTCCTGTCGGTGCTGGTGTTCGGGGAGCGGCGCCTCTCACGGGTCGGCCACTTCCTCGCCGCCGTCGCCCTCTTCGTGGGCAGCTGGGTGTCCGGCTACTTCATCATCGCGACCAACGCGTTCATGCAATACCCCGTCGGCCACGGGGTCGCGGCGGACGGAACACTGCGGCTGGTCGACTTCCGGGCCTTCGTGCTGAGCCCGTGGGCGCTGGTGCAGTACGCGCACAACATGGTGGCCGCGGTCGTCACCGGCGCGTTCGTGGTGGCCGCGGTGGGCGCCTACTACACGCTCGCCGGACGGCACCTGCCGACGGCACGGCTCTTCCTGCGGCTCGGCGTCGCCACGGGCCTGGTCGCGAGCCTGCTCGTCGCGGTCACCGGCGACCGGCAGGCCAAGCTGGTCGCGGCCCACCAGCCGGTGGCGCTGGCCGCCATGGAGGGCCACTTCGAGACGTCGACCCACGTCGGCCTCGTCATCATCGGGCAGCCCAACGTGGCGGAGCGCCGGCTCGACAACCCGGTGGTGATCCCGTGGGCGCTCTCGTTCCTGGCCTACGGGACGTTCCACGCCGGCGTGAAGGGCCTCGACGAGTTCCCGCCCGAGGTGTGGCCCGACAACATCGAGCTGCTCTACTACGCTTTCCACATCATGGCCGGCATCGGCACCATCCTGACCGCGATCGCGCTGCTCGCGGCCCTGCTGATCTGGCGGGGACGGCTGGAAGGGAATCGCCCGATGCTCTGGATCCTCATGCTCGCGTTCCCGCTGCCGTACATCGCCAACACGGTCGGCTGGATGACCGCCGAGCTGGGTCGTCAGCCGTGGCTCGTCTACGGCCTCTTCCGCACCGCGGAGGGCGCCAGCCCCACCGTGCACTCCGGCACGGTGGTGTTCACGCTCATGGGGTTCTGCGGCATCTATCTGGCGCTGGGCATCCTGTTCGTGTACCTGATCGGGCGCGAGATCGCCCACGGCCCGGGGCCGCTGGCCGAGGGCGCGCCGGCCGGCCCGGGAGCCGCCCATGTTTGAGCTGTGGTACGCCATCGTCGCGCTCATGTTCGCGATCTACGTGGCGCTCGACGGCTACGACCTGGGCGCCGGCATCCTGTCGCCGCTGGTGGCGCGCACCGACGCCGAGCGGCGCCAGGTGCTGGCCGCGATCGGTCCCTACTGGGACGGCAACGAGGTGTGGCTGATCGCGGGGGGCGGCGCGCTGTTCCTGGCCTTCCCGCGGGTGCTGGCGTCCGGGATCTCCGGCTTCTACTTCGCGATCTTCCTCCTGCTCTGGTGCCTCATCGGGCGCGGCCTCTCCATCGAGTTTCGCAGCCACGTGACCGATCCGCTCTGGCGCGCGGCCTGGGACTTCATGTTCGCGGCGGCCAGCACGCTGCTCGCGGTGTTCCTGGGGGCGGCCTTCGGCAACCTGATGCGCGGGGTGCCGCTCGACACCAACGGCTGGTTCGCCCTGCCGCTCTTCACCGACTTCACCGCGCGCGAGCCGGTGGGCATCCTCGACTGGTACACGATCCTGACCGGGCTGTTCGCGCTGGTGGCGCTGGCCGGTCACGGCGCGCTGTTCCTGGCCTGGAAGACCGACGGCGCGGTGCAGGAGCGCAGCCGTCGCGCCGCGCACCGGCTGTGGATCGCGGTGGCGGCGCTGTGGCCGGTGGTCACGCTCGCCAGCCAGGCGGTGAACCCGGCGCTCTTCCCGGGCATGGGGCGCCGCTGGCTGGGCATCGTCGCGGTGGTGGCGGCGGTCGCGGGGATCGCGACCGTGTTCCTGCGCATGACCCGGGGCACCGGGCTCGGCGCCTTCGTGGGCTCGGGGGCCTTCCTGCTCGGCATCATCGGGGCGAGCGCGGCGTCGTACTTCCCGGTGATGCTGCGGGCCACCGGCGGCGACGCGCTCTCGATGACCGCCTACACCGGCGGCGGCGACGAGGCGAGCCTGCGCATCGCGCTCCGGTGGTTCCTGGTCGGGCTGCCGCTCGCCCTTGCCTACTTCGTCATCGTGTTCCGCCTGCACCGGGGCAAGGCGGTGGCCGCACGCGAGGGCGAGGGGTATTAGATCGGAGGGGGCGACTCGATCAGAACGGGCTCCGCCCTTCGGGGCCCGCTGCCGAAACCTCCCCCGAAGAGCACGATTGCGCGGGCCAAGCCCGCGCTCGAACGGAGGTTGCTCGGACGCGCTGCTCGTTCGATGCCGCGCGGTGCGCGCGGCTCAGACGGTTTGCGCGATCTGAGATCCTGCCGGCAGCGTGGCGTCGCGCCAGTCGGCGTCGCGCGGGAGCACCGCCTCCGCGGCGACCAGGCTGCCGTAGGTGGGCGCGATCGCGCGCGGGGCCCCGCCGTCCTCCACCGTCTTCACCGCCTCCAGCAGGAGCCGGCGCGCCTGGATGACCGCGCGATCGGCGGGACCGAGGTGCTCGCGGCTCCGGTCCACGATGGGGCCCATGCTCTCCTGGATGGCGCGGTCCTGGGTGTTGATGCCGTCGATGCCGGTGAAGCTCTCCGTCTTCTGCACCTGGCGGTCGAGCAGATAGTCGTTCTGCCGGTTCCGCTTCGAGCGGAACGTGGCCTGATCCACGTCGAGCGGGCCGTTGCCGAGCCGCCGCTCCAGGCGGTCCTCCTCGGTGAGCGGGGCGTCGGTGGTGCTGAACTCCCAGTTGAAGACCATGGTGGTCTCGTCGTCGATCGGCACCCACGTGTGCCCGGCCATCAGCGGCACGCCGCTCTCCGAGCGCGACGGGCGGATCTGGTGGAAGGGCAGGATGAAGTGATACGTGCGCACGTGGATGCTCCCCTCGTCGAGCGTGCGGATGCCCGCGTAGCGATAGCCGTAGTCGGTGACGTCCACCGCGAGGGTGGGCGGCTTGCCCCGCACGAACGGGTTATCGGGCTTGAAGCCGGGCCGGGTGGTGTTCGGGGTGAGCAGCCGATGCAGGATCGGCGCGTGCGAGGTGTCGATGCCGCCTTCGAGTCCTTGCAGCCAGTTCGTCTCCTGGATGACCTTGGAGACCGTGATGTGGCTGGCCGGGATGCGCGTCCAGCCGAAGGCGGGCGGCGCCGGCGTGCGCTCGGCCGGGCCGAGATAGGCCCACACCAGCCCGCCAAGCTCCAGGGTGGGGTAGGACGTGATGAAGATCTTCTCGCGGAAGGACTCGCTGTCCGGCTCGTTCATCATGTCCACGCAGCGGCCCTCGGTGTCGTACTTCCAGCCGTGGTAGACGCAGCGGAGCCCGCACGCCTCGTTGCGCCCGAAGTAGAGCGAGGCTCGCCGGTGCGGGCAGTACTCGTCGAGCAGCCCGATGCGGCCCTCGGTGTCGCGAAACGCGATCAGGTCCTCGCCCAGCATGCGCACGCGCACCGGGGGACAGTCGGGGGCGGGCAATTCGCGCGCGAGCAGCGCCGGGATCCAGTAGCGCCGCATCGTGATGCCCATCGGGGTGCCGGGGCCGACTCGCGTGAGGCGCTCGTTCTCCTCGCGTGACAGCATGTGCTCCTCCTTCGGATGGCTCGGAGGTCTCGGCGGCTTCCGGGGTTCTCGCGTCTAGGCCGCGACCTCGCGGCTCAGGTAGTCGACGGCTCGCTGTACGCCGCCCGCTCCGTGCGGGATGCCCAGCGCGGTCAGCCCCATCTCGACGGCGCCGAGCGTGCCGATCACCATCGGCGCGTTGACATGGCCCATGTGGGCGATGCGGAACGCGCGACCGGACAGCGGGCCGATGCCCACGCCCAGGACGACGCCGCAGCGATTGCGGCAGTAGTCGAGCAGCGGCTGCGGATTGCGGTCCGGCGTCAGCACGCACGTGATCGAGCTGGCCCGCTCCGCCGGTCGCGTCGCATTGATGGCCAGCGCCCGTGCCTCCGCCCAGCGGTCGACCGCCTGGCGCGTGGCCTCGGCGAGCAGCGCGTGCCGGCGCGCGGCGTGGTCGAGGCCCTCGGCCAGCAGCAGGTCGAGCGCCTTGCGCAGCCCGAAGAGCAGATGCTCCGGCGGGGTGCCGCCGTACTTCTGGTAGTGCGCCTCGCCGTCGCGAAACGTCCAGTCCCAGTAGCGCGTGCGCAGATCCGCCTTCTGGTGCGCGGCGTGCGCGCGCTCGTTGCCGGCGACGAAGGCCAGGCCGGGCGGGGTCATCAGGCCCTTCTGCGAGCCGGACATGGCGACGTCGACGCCCCAGGCGTCCATCTCGAACGGCATGCAGCCGAGGGAGGCCACCGCGTCGACCATCAGCAGGGCCGGATGCCGGGCCGCGTCGATCGCCCGGCGGATGGCCGGGATGTCGTTGACCACCCCGGACGCGGTGTCGATCTGCACGACCAGGATCGCCTTGATCTCGTGATCGGTGTCGGCCTCGAGGCGCTGGGTGACCGCCTCCGGGCTCACCGCGCGGCGCAGGTCGCCCTTCAGCACGTCGACCTTCACCCCCATGATCTTGGCCATGTCGCCCCAGCCGACCGCGAAGAGCCCGCTCTCGAGCACCAGCACCGTCTCGCCGCGCGAGAGCACGTTGCTCAGCGCGGCCTCCCAGCCCCCGTGCCCGTTGGCCGCATAGATGTAGACCCGGCTGTCGGTGCGGAAGACCTTCGACAGGTCCGCGTGCAGCGAGCGGGTGATCTCCAGCATGTCGCCGGAGTAGATGTCGATGGCCGGCCGCTGCATGGCGGCCAGGACGGCGTCGGGCACGTTGGTGGGCCCGGGAATGCTCAGGAACTCGCGGCCATTGGCGACGGTCATGTTCGGCCTCCCGGGCCTTACTGTCGCACGAGGCGCCGGCCGGGGGAAGATCCTCGTGGGCTCGCGGGTGATCTGGAAATCGCCTCCGAACGGTGGTGCAGCGGTTCCTGCGGCCGGGCGAAGGCACCCTCGGTCCGGAGCGAGTGCTGCCGGCGGCGACGAGCTACCTCGTGCACCTCGCGCTCTCGGGTGTGATCGGTCGGATGATTCGTCCTACCTCGGAGCCACACGTCGACCCGGGCCAGATCTGGGCGACCGAGGAATTCCGAGAGCGCCTCTTCGAGAAGCCCTCGCTCTGGCGCATGACGCCGGTCGCCGGGCCGGGGTCCGGCTGTATCGCCCGGGGTTCTGGTCGGCCGGTCCCCCGAGCGTCGCGCGAGATGGCCGGTCGCGTTACGTCACGTAAGACCAAAGTCCTATTCCCTCCGAGAATAGCTTCGCTACTATCGACGTCCAGCCTCCGGAGATGGAAGTCTGGCATGGCACGGAGGCGTTGCATGTCTCGAACTCCAAGGCATCCCGTCTCTGATCCGGCCCGGTGGCGTGGAGAAGGTTCGGAGAACTTTCCGGATTTCGTCGGGACTTCCCATCCGCGCATCGACGACGATTCCGGAAGTCCGACCCGTCCGCACCGCGGTCGGAGGAGGTTGAAGCGATGAGCGAGGAACTCGAGCAGGTCGCCGCGGCGCTGGTGGCCGACGGCAAGGGCATCCTGGCGGCGGACGAGACCGTCGGGACCCTGAGCAAGCGATTCGCCGCGCTCGGGATCCCGTCGACCGAGCAGAGCCGACGCGCCTACCGGGAGATGCTGTTCACCGCGGCGGGCGCGGCCGAGTTCGTCAGCGGCGTGATCATGTACGAGGAGACGATCCGCCAGACGAGCGCGTCGGGGACACCGCTCGCCGAGGTGCTCTCCGCCCAGGGCATCATTCCCGGCATCAAGGTCGATACCGGGGCGAAGCGGCTCGCCGGCTCACCCGACGAGACGGTCACCGAGGGCCTCGACGGGCTGCGCGATCGCCTGGCCGAGTACCATCGCATGGGCGCTCGGTTCGCCAAGTGGCGAGCGGTCATCCGGATCGCGGGCTCCCTGCCGAGCCCGGCGTGCCTGAGCGTGAACGCGCATGCGCTCGGCCGCTACGCCGCGGTGTGCCAGGAGCAGCGACTGGTGCCGATCGTGGAGCCCGAGGTGCTGATGGACGGCGCGCACGGGATCGAGCGGTGCGAGCAGGTGACCGGCGCCGTCCTGCACGCGGTGTTCGATGCGCTGTTCGAGCAGGGCGTGTCGCTGCCGTCGATGCTGCTCAAGCCCAACATGGTCATCGCGGGCGCGCGGTGTCCGCGCCCGGCCTCCGTGCCGGAGGTCGCGACCGCCACCGTGCGGTGCCTGCGGCGGCACGTGCCGGCGGCGGTGCCCGGCATCGTGTTCCTGTCGGGCGGCCAGAGCGACCGGCTGGCGACCGCCCACCTGAACGCCATCAACCAGCTTCCGGACGGCAAGCCCTGGAAGATCAGCTTCTCGTACGGCCGCGCGCTCCAGGACCCGGCGCTGCAGGCGTGGCACGGTCGTGAGGAGAACGTGAAGGCGGCTCAGGAGGCCCTCTATCACCGGGTTCGGTGCAACGGGGCGGCGAGCCTGGGGACCTACACCGAGGAGATGGAGACCGCGCTGGTTCCGAGCGGCCGAGCCGGCGAGTGGGAAGACGATTGAGGCGCGCGGCGCATCGCACGCCAGGAAAGAAGGAAGCGCGAGGAGGGCGCACGATGACGAAGACATTGTCCAGCAAGGAGCTGACTCTCCTGGATGCCTACTGGCGGGCCGCCAACTATCTGTCGGTCGGCCAGATCTATCTCTACGACAACCCCCTGCTCAAGAAGCAGCTGACCAAGGAGCACATCAAGCCGCGGCTGCTCGGCCACTGGGGGACCACCCCGGGGCTCAACTTCATCTACGCGCACCTGAACCGGGTCATCAAGGCGCACGACCTCGACATGCTCTACATCACCGGGCCCGGTCACGGAGGGCCCGGCCTGGTGGCGAACGCCTACCTCGAGGGCACCTACAGCGAGGTCTATCCGAACGTGTCCCAGGACGAGGACGGGATGAAGCGGCTCTTCACCCAGTTCTCCTTCCCGGGCGGCATCCCGAGCCACGTGGCGCCCGAGACGCCCGGCTCCATCCACGAGGGTGGCGAGCTCGGCTACGCCATCTCGCACGCCTACGGGGCGGCGTTCGACAACCCCGACCTGGTCGTGGCCTGCGTGATCGGTGACGGGGAAGCCGAGACCGGGCCGCTGGCGACGAGCTGGCATTCGAACAAGTTCCTGAACCCGGTGACCGACGGGGTCGTGCTGCCGATCCTCCACCTCAACGGCTACAAGATCGCCAACCCGTGCGTGCTGGCCCGGATCAGCCACGAGGAGCTGGACCACCTGTTCCGCGGCTACGGCTATACGCCCCACTTCGTGGAGGGCCACGAGCCCGAGAAGATGCACGAGCAGATGGCGACCACGCTGGACACCGTGGTCCGCGAGATCCAGAGCGTCAAGGCCGATGCCCGTCGCAACGGCTTCACCGGGCGGCCGCGCTGGCCGATGATCGTGCTCCGCAGCCCCAAGGGATGGACGTGCCCCAGGGAGATCGACGGCCGGCGCACCGAGGACTACTGGCGCTCGCACCAGGTGCCGATGGGGGAGATGCACGACAACCCGGCGCACGTGCGCCTGCTCGAGCAGTGGATGAAGAGCTACCGGCCCGAGGAGCTCTTCGACGACCACGGCGCCCTCAAGCCGGAGCTGGCCGATCTGGCCCCCCGCGGCACCCGCCGCATGAGCGCCAATCCGCACACCAACGGGGGCGGGGTCCTGCGGGATCTGCGCATGCCCGACTTCCGCGACTACGCGGTCGAGGTGACGACGCCCGGCGGCCCGGTGGCCGAGTCCACCCGGATCATGGGGCGCTTTCTCCGGGACGTCATGAAGCTGAACATGGACAGCCGGAACTTCCGGCTCTTCAGCCCGGACGAGAACAACTCCAACCGGTGGCAGGACGCGCTGGAGGTGACCAATCGCGCGTGGGTCGCCGAGACCTTCCCGTTCGACGACCATCTCGCCCCCGACGGGCGGGTGATGGAGATGCTGAGCGAGCATCAGTGCCAGGGATGGCTCGAGGGTTATCTCCTCACCGGCCGGCACGGCTTCTTCTCCTGCTACGAGGCGTTCATCCACATCATCGACTCGATGTTCAATCAGCACGCCAAGTGGCTGAAGGTCTGCAACCACATCCCGTGGCGCCGGCCCATCGCGTCGCTGAACTACCTCCTGTCGTCGCACGTGTGGCGGCAGGATCACAACGGTTTCAGTCACCAGGACCCCGGCTTCATCGATCACGTGATCAACAAGAAGGCGGAGGTGGTGCGCGTGTACCTGCCGCCCGACGCCAACTGCCTGCTCTCGGTCACCGACCACTGCCTGCGCAGCCGGAACTACGTCAACGTGGTGGTGGCGGGCAAGCAGCCGGCCCCGCAGTGGCTGACCATGGACCAGGCGGTCAAGCACTGCAGCGCCGGGCTCGGCATCTGGGAGTGGGCGAGCAACGACAAGGGCGCCGAGCCGGACGTGGTCATGGCGTGCTGCGGCGACGTGCCGACCCTGGAGACGCTTGCCGCCGTGCAGCTCATCCGCGAGCACCTGCCCGAGCTGAAGGTGCGCGTCGTCAACGTCGT
>DATFYA010000055.1 GCA_035315345.1 Candidatus Methylomirabilota bacterium | reverse complement strand
AGGATCCGTCACGTGCCCAGGGGAACTCCGAGTTCTTGGGGACGGATGCTATGGCCGACGTCACAAGTGGGTCGTGATCCGTTGGCTCGCAGCGGCCCGACCGGTTGAGATTGCAGGCAAACCCGTCAGGCTTGGAGGTGTCTCCGAATCTGCGTCCCCGTGAGTGACGTGGGCACGGAGACCCGGGCTAAGCCGTGGACGGCGTCCTGAGTGCACTCGTCGATATGGGCATTGGCGTCGGTGCGAACCTCGTCGGGGGTGGCGTCCTGCTGGCTCTTGGCGGTCTTCCCGCCGGCATGGTAACCATGTTCGGCGTCGGGCTCGTCCTGGCCATCAGTGTGATCAGAGACCGAGCACGATCGCCTGACTGAGCTCCGACTCGAAATGCTGCATGGCGGTTGCGGTGAGCATCTCGCCGAGGAAGAGCGCGCAGAGCCACCCGGCGCCTCCGTTTGCTCCTTTACGACCGCGTCGATCACGTCGTCGACCGTGATCGTCCCCAGGAGATGGCCGTGCTCATCCACGACGGGCACCGCCAGGAGATTGTACTTGGACAGGAGTCGGGCGACGTCTTCTCGATCGGTCATCGGCGTCACCTTGAGGAGTCCGCGGTGCTCGCCGATGTCCATGATCCTCGTGGTCGAATCCGTGACCACAAGATCCCGCAGGGACACGACGTGGATGAGGTGATGGTCGTCGGGGTCGAGCACGTAGATCGCGTACACCGGCTTCCGACGGCCGACCTGGGCGATGTGGGCCAGCGTCTCCCCCACCGTCCAGGTCGGGGGAATGACGGGGCGGGAGCTGGGGCGTCATGTCCGTGCGCGACGGTGTCATGCGGTCTCCTGCACGAGTGGCGATGGCGCGGAGGGTTGCGACAGGGTAGGGGACTTAAGTCCACTACCCAGGCCCGAGAGCGCCCCTCTACACTCAGAGTCGTTCTCACACATTCTGCGAACCACCAGGAGGCGGCTCATGCAAGTGCAACGCGCGTGGCTCAAACCAGGGATCTGGGGTGTTGTAGTCGGTAGCATTCTCACGATGATCCTGGGGTTCAGTTGGGGAGGCTGGATGACGGGCAGCACTGCCAACCAAGTGGCGATGAAGCAGACTGATGCCGCGGTCACCGCGGCGTTGGTCCCGATCTGTCTTGCAGGGGAGAAGGCCGATGTTGCGCGCGTCAAGAAGCTCGGCGAGCTCACGGCCTTCACGTCACCCTGGGAACAGACAGAATTCGTGATGAAAACCGGATGGGCGACGTTCCCGGGGCAAGCGGACCCCAACCGAGCGGTGGCAGAGGCCTGCGCATCCGCCGTCCTCAAGACCGCTGCGGCTAAGTAGGCCTGATCGGGAGCGGCCGGGGCTGGGCCGTGCCGGCGCCGTCCGGCCGGCGCCTCGGCGGTCCCAAAGCCTGTGGGACAGGACTCGGCAGGTACCGTGTGGGGTCAATCCCACGCGGTACTGCAAGGTCTGTTGATCTGAGACCGCCAGATCGTTGGCGCCAACGTTGCGGTGACGAGGCACCCCGCTGATCGGGATCAGCCACCAAGTTCCACCCCTTACCATCGGGAGGCAAGTTCACCATGAAGATTCGTCCGTTACATGATCGCATCCTCGTCGAGCGCGAGGAGGAGAAGGAAGTCAAGAAGGGTGGCATCATCATTCCGGATACCGCGAAGGAGAAGCCGCAAGAGGGCAAGGTCATCGCGGTGGGCAACGGGAGGGTGAACGAAGACGGCAAGAAGATCCCGCTGGACGTGAAGGCCGGCGACAAGATCCTCTTCGGCAAGTACTCGGGCTCCGAGGTGAAGGTCGACGACCAGGAGTACCTGATCATGAAGGAAGAGGACGTGCTCGCGATCATCGGGTAGGCGGGGCCGCACGGCACCAACCCGACCGGACCCCGAGGGCCGGTCCATTTCATCGAACGATCGAGGAGGAGAACCAAATGCCGAAGCAGCTCCTGTTCAGTGACGAGGGGCGGGCCGCCCTGCTCCGCGGCGTCAACATCATGGCGTCGGCCGTGAAGGCCACGATGGGCCCCAAGGGGCGCAATGTGGTCATCGACAAGAAGTTCGGAAGCCCGACCATCACCAAGGACGGGGTGACGGTCGCGAAGGAGATCGAGCTCAAGGACAACTATGAGGACATGGGAGCCCAGATGATCAAGGAGGTGGCCTCCAAGACCTCCGACATCGCCGGGGACGGGACGACGACGGCGACCGTGCTGGCGCAGGCGATCGTCCGCGACGGGCTGAAGAACGTCACGGCCGGGGCCAACCCCATGGGGCTCAAGCGGGGTATCGACAAGGCGGTCGAGGTCGTCGTCGCTGAGCTGAAGAAGATGTCGAAGTCCACGAAGGACAAGAAGGAGATCGCCCAGGTCGCCTCCATCGCCTCCAACAACGACAAGACCATCGGCGACCTGGTCGCCGAGGCCATGGAGAAGGTGGGCAAGGACGGGGTCATCACGGTCGAGGAGTCCAAGTCCGCCGAGACCGCGCTGGACGTGGTCGAGGGCATGCAGTTCGACCGCGGGTATCTCTCGCCGTACTTCGTCACCGACCCCGAGCGCATGGAGGTTGTGCTCGAGGATGCGCTGATCCTGATCTATGAGAAGAAGCTGAGCGTGATGAAGGACATGCTGCCGCTACTGGAGCAGGTGGCTCGCGTGGGCAAGCCGTTCCTGATCGTCGCCGAGGACGTGGAGGGGGAGGCCCTGGCCACCCTGGTGGTGAACAAGCTGCGTGGCACGCTGCACTGCGCTGCGGTGAAGGCGCCGGGCTTCGGCGATCGCCGCAAGGCCATGCTGGAAGACATCGCGACTCTGACCGGCGGCAAGGCCATCACCGAGGACCTCGGCATCAAGCTCGAGAACATCAAGCTGGAGGACTTGGGCAAGGCGAAAAAGGTAGTCATCGACAAGGACAACACCACGATCATCGATGGGGCCGGCAAGACCGCGGTCATCGAGGGGCGCATCAAGCAGATCCGGGCCCAGATCGAGGAGACCACCTCGGACTACGATCGGGAGAAGCTGCAGGAGCGGCTGGCCAAGCTGGCCGGCGGCGTCGCGGTCATCAAGGTGGGGGCCGCGACCGAGACGGCCATGAAGGAGAAGAAGGCCCGCGTGGAGGACGCGCTCAACGCGACGCGCGCGGCCGTGGAGGAAGGCATCGTAGCGGGCGGCGGGGTGGCGCTGCTGCGCGCCTCGACGTCGATCGACGGGGTGAAGCTGGAAGGCGACGAGAAGGTCGGCGCCATGATCGTCAAGCGCGCGCTCGAGGAGCCCATTCGCCAGATCGTGGAGAATGCGGGGCTCGAGGGCAGCGTGGTCGTGGAGAAGGTCAAGGCGGAGAAGGTGGTGACCCGCGGCTTCGATGCGGAGTCGCTCGAGTTCGTGGACATGATCCAGGCCGGTATCATCGACCCCACCAAGGTGGAGCGGGTGGCGCTGGAGAACGCGGCATCGGTGGCGTCGCTCCTGCTGACCACGGAGGCGCTCATCACCGATCTGCCCGAGGAGAAGTCCGCGGTAGCCCCGCCGATGCCACACGGGGACTTCTAGCCCGGCGGGTCGGGGCTGACGGTGCGGCCCTTGCCGGCAACGGCACGGGCCGTATTGTGTTCGATCTTCGGCATTGTTCCCATTGTGGTGATCGTGATCGTCATCATGGCCACCTCGGTGCGAATCTTACGGGACTACGAATGAATCGCGATCGGGTGACGAGATCGGCGCGCCGGCAAGGCGCCCGGAAGTCTTTCGTCCGTCGGACTTGGGGCAGGGGCCTTCACGCTGATGACTCTGAGCAGAGTACTGACGGCTCGAGTGAGTAAACCAACGTTGGCTGACCGGGAACGAATTCTGAGGCACGCTGATCCGGATACGGATACCGGGCGCGCGACAGCAGCTCCCGCGAGCTCGCCGCCCGCGCGATCGATTCTGCGCGTGATCTTCATCGTGCTCGGTGTCGCGCTCGTCCTCTGGCTGCTCCACGCCCTCAAGGGCGTCCTTCTGCTGGTGGTGCTGGCGGTCTTCTTCGCGTACCTGGTGAGTCCACTTGTCGACCTCTGTCGTCGTCGCATACCGGTGCGCGGCCGCACGCGGGAGGTGCCTCGGGGACTGGCGATTGTGATTGTGTATCTTATGCTGTTCGGCTCCCTCGGCGGCGCCCTCTACCTCTTGCTGCCCCGACTCGGTAGCCAGACGGCGCAGTTCGCGCAACAGGCACCGGCCTATTTCGCTCATGTCCGCGAGCGTGTGCAGGGGTGGAGCAGAGTGATCAAGCCTGAGCGATTTCCGGCGGCCGTCCGCGAGGCGCTTGACAGCGTGCCGGCGCGCACGATGACGGCAGCCGGGCAGCAAACGAGCACCGCCCTGGCGGGTCTGGTCGCCCTGCTTGGATTCCTGCCGTGGCTCGTCCTCGTGCCGATCCTGGCCTTCTTCCTCCTGAAGGATGCGGATAGCTTCCGTCGCGGGGCGCTGCTGATGGTACCGCGGGGTCGTCTGCGCTGGCGGGTCGACGACCTGCTTCGTGACGTGAACCGCGTGCTCGCTGCTTACGTTCGGGCCCAGTTGCTGGCCTGTCTGCTGGTCGGGGTCGTCTGTACGATTGGATTCATCCTCATCAACGTACCGTATGCTCTCGTGCTCGGCCTGTTAGCCGGCCTCCTGGAGTTCATTCCGCTGGTGGGACCGCTCGTGATCGCCGGCATTGCCGTGCTGGTAGCGAGCTTCCACTCGCTCGCGCTCGCATTTCTGGTCTTGCTCTTCTTGGGTGTACTGCGGCTCGCGCAGGACTACGTCGTCTATCCGCGACTCATCGGGCACGGAGTGCGGCTGCATCCGCTGGCGGTGATCCTGGCGATTCTCTGCGGCGCCGAGCTTGGGGGTGTGGCTGGCATCTTCCTGGCGATTCCGGCCGTCGCCGTTCTGTCAGTCGGTTATCAGCATTGGCTGGCGCACCGGGCCGCGTCGATGGCGGACGTTGTCAGCTCCGCGGTGCCGCCCCGCAGCGCGTCGGAGCTCTCGAGCGACGAGCCCCAGGGCCTCGGCAGGCCGCGGCCCTAGTTGTCGCTCCCCCAGAGGGGAGAGGGCGGACCCGCCCGCGCGTCATCGTGTGCAGCACGAGCCCCTGGACGAATACACCGACGCCGAGGACGCGCATCCGCTTAGTGTCCAATTCGATACAGATCGCGTTGTTCAAGTCTGGACAGATTCCGCGGGACGAGCGGCGTATCCATGAAGGGGAGATGCGCGAAGCTGGCTATGGGCGACTGGGCCGAGTCTGGCGCGGCGGAGGTGACCATGGGGACACCAGGTCGTGCATGATTCCCCGCTGGACGGGGTGCGTGTGCTGGTCGTGGAAGACCACGGGCTCGTGCGCGAGGTCATCAGCCGGCGTCTCGTGGAGTGTGGCGCGGCGGTGACCGCCGCCGGCGGGGTGGCGGAAGCGCTCGAAGCCCTGGAACGAGAGCGGCCCGATGTCGTGCTCTCGGATATCAAGATGGCCGACGAGGATGGCTACGCGCTGATCCGGAGGCTGCGTGCGGCGAAGTCGGTGGACGCTCGGAACTGGTGAGCATCGTCGCGGCTCTGGTCGGAGCGAGTGCGCCGGGCGCGCCGGTCTCGGAACGCCGCCTCTCGAAAGGCGGCCAATGGATCGCTGCACGGAGGATACGGTGCCATATCACTGGTGGATCGTCCCGCTGATCGCCTTCACGCTGACCCAGATCGCCGTCATCGCCACATCCGTCTATCTGCACCGCGGGCTCGCGCATCGCGCGCTACGCCTGGATCGGGTCACGGACGCGTGCTGCCGGGCTGTACTCTGGCTCACCACCGGCCAGAGCCGGCGTGAGTGGGTCGCCGTGCATCGCAAGCATCACACCTTCACGGACCGGGAGGGAGACCCTCACAGCCCTCAGCTGCTGGGGTTCTGGCATGTCCAGTTCTGGAACGTCTACTACTACATGCGGGAAGCCCGCAACCCGGAGACTATCCGAACGTTTGCGCCCGACATCGCAGAGGACTGGCTGGATCGGGTGGTCTTCTCCCGGGGACTGACGGGCCTCGCGCTCGGCATCGCGCTGCTGTGCTCGGTGTTCGGGATGTGGGTCGGCCTGATGGCCGGGCTGACGCACGCAATCCTATATGTTTTCGTGCTGGCCCCGCTGATCAACGGCCTCGGGCACTGGCGAGGGGCTCAAAACTTTGGCAACACGGCCTATAACTCCCGGGTACTCGCCTGGGTGACGGGCGGAGAGAGTCTCCACAACAATCATCATGCACACCCGCGCGCACCGAAGTTCAGCATGCGACGGTTTGAGTTCGATCCGTCGTGGGTGGTGGTTCGTTGCCTCGCGGCGGTCAGACTCGTCAAGATTGTCGGCGCGCCTGTCAAGCTTGCACGTACCTCGAGTTGAACCGTCGGCATACGTGAACTGCATGTACAACCTTGTCGCGGCACAGGGTGGGAACGGCTCGGGCGGCCGCCGGGCGGCGGTGGACCTTGATTTACTGTTCCAGAACAGCGAGCGGATGCGGGCGGTCGGAGATGTCGTCCGGCGCGCGGCCGACACGAACGCCACGATCCTGCTTCAGGGTGAGAGTGGCACTGGCAAGGAGATGGTGGCGCGGGCCATCCACTCCATTTCCGACCGACAAGACAAGCCATTCATGAAGATCAACTGCGCGTCGTTGCCGGGGGACCTGCTCGAGTCCGAGCTGTTCGGCCACGAAAAGGGCGCCTTTACTGGAGCCCATCGTCGAAAGCCGGGTAAGTTCGAGCTTGCCCATCGAGGCACCTTCCTTCTCGACGAGATCGGGGAGATGCCGCTGGGGCTACAGGCCAAGCTGCTCCACGTCCTTCAGGATTGCCAGTTCTTTCGGGTCGGAGGCAGCGAGGTCATCACCTCGGACGCTCGACTGATCGCGGCCACCAACAAGGATCTGGCTTCGATAATGACGACCGGGCTGTTCCGCGAGGACCTGTATTACCGGCTCAACGTGGTGGCCATCTCCATGCCGCCACTCCGAGAGCGCCGGGAGGAGATTCCGGTCCTCGTGGAGTACTTCATGAGCCGCTTCTGCCGACAGTACAACCGGGACGCCTTGAAGATCTCGGCGGGAACCATCCGATTGCTCCAGGACTACGCCTGGCCTGGCAACGTCCGGGAGCTCGAGAACATGATCAAGCGCGCCGTGGTGCTCCAGACCGAGGCACTGATCGCGCAGGAGCTCGCGTTCCGGAGCGAGAAACCTTGTACCCAACAGCCGGAGGGCGCCGTGCCGGCCGCAGCACCGTTACACCAGGCGCCCTCGACGCCCGTGACGGAGATGGGGCTGAAGGACATCGCCCGGCACGCGGCCAGGGCGGCCGAGAAGGCGGTGATCAAGGAAGTGCTCGAGAAAGTGCGCTGGAACCGGGCGGAAGCCGCGCGGCTCCTCAAGATCAGCTACAAGGCGATGCTGTACAAGATCCGGCAGGTCGGCCTCGCCGATCGTCCCGAGCCGGGCTTTGGTAAAAAATGATTTGCTCCGCTCCACAGGCCTCGTCGGTCAGCTATCATCCGCGATCCCGAGAGCCCGCGAGCGAGCAAGGCCTCCCGACAACGGCCAGGCTTTGGACGGCGTTCTGAGCATTCTGGCCGTAGTTGTGAGCCTGCTGGTCATAGGGTGGCTCTGCGGCCCGGCCAATCAGCGAGGCCGGCCCAGCGCAGGGAGGGACGGGGACGATGAATGAACAGATCGTACATGTGGGTCCGATGTGGATTCTTGCCAGCCTCAGTGCCGGCTGGCTGTCCGAAAACTTGATGCACCGGCGAGGGTACGGATTGATCGTCGACATGGCCCTCGGCATTGGTGCGAGCCTCATCGGGGGCGGCGTACTCCTGGCTATGGCCGCTTTTCCAGCCGGGATGGTCGTCACGTTCGTCATCGGGTTCGTCCTGGCAACCAGTGCGATCGTCGTGCAACGGCTCGGTTGGCCGCGTGAGCCCGGTGCCCGGGAGCGCAAGGCACGGCTTCGGCTGGCCGAGCTTGGCCGCCCCTCGCGTGGTGCGGCGGGAGCCGTTTCTGGACTCGCCGCCGAGCCTGATGGGCAGACAGGACCACGGCCCACGCCGACTCGCGTACTTGCGCGGCTGGCGACCACGGGGATCTACTTGCTGCGCGGCGTACCCATCGAGGTGCAGCAAGCGGCGCGGATCCGTGCTGCGAGAGAAGGGACCACGCTACGCCAGGTGCTCCTGAGGGGATTAAGGGAGTATGCGGCGGGGACCTGGACGCCCCAAGCAGACGAGCGGCTGCCGGGCGCGTTGAATCCGCGCGTCCAGGCGACGGGCCGGTGAAGCGTCGACGGGCGGCCGGTGCTTGCGGATTCTGAACGGGATCGAGAGGTCCGCTGGTGGGGCATGCGGTGACTCGCACGGATCCCACGACCATTGAAACAGGTCGGACTGGACTTTGGTCCACTATCCAGGCTGCCCGCGGCGTTCTACAGTTGCAGCTCAACTGAAATATTCTCCGGAGTGCCAGGAGGCGTTCGATGCAACTGCAAACCGTGTCGCTCAAGGCGGGGGTCTGGGGCGCTGTAGTCGGCAGCGTTCTCACCATGATCCTAGGATTCGGGTGGGGAGGATGGACCACGAACAGCACAGCCCAGCAGGTGGCGGCGAGGCAGGCCGATGCCGCGGTCACCGGTGCGCTCGTGCCGATATGTGTCGCGGGAGAGAAGGCCGATGGTGCCCGCGGAAAGCTCGGCGAGCTCACGGCCATCACGTCGTCCTATGACCAGACGGAATTCGTGATGAAGGCCGGGTGGGCAACGTTTCCAGGGCAGGCGGATCCCAATCGAGCCGTAGCAGAGGGCTGCGCTGCTGCGCTCCTCAAGACCGCCGTTGCCAAGTAACGCCGCGTAGGCCCACGGCCGCCGTGGTGGCACAGCGTCACGGCCAGCGCAGAGACGAGATGTCAGAGAGAGCCCGAAGAGCCCGGATCCCAGAGACCGTGTCTCCCTGATATGCCGCTCTGGCGTGCCGGATCCCGTTAGTCGCTTGCGTGGCACGTCACTTGCGGCTCCTGTGCCTCGTCCGAGTGGAGCGTCGGCAAACGCGGAAGGAGACAGCGATGGAACGAAAGTTCGTCGATGTGGGACATCGAGTCGGGACGGCGTCGGAATCTGGTCCGACTGACATCACCCATGCCAACTCGGAGGTCGGGACGACAGTCGGCGCGGAGGTCGCGAAGGGTAGCGAAGCTGTCCAGGCCATCCTCAAGAAGGCTGCGGCCGCGGTCGGCACTGGTATTCAGGAGCGACGGGATGAAGTCATTACCTATACTCGGAGGGAGCCGATGACCGCGCTGACCGCCGCGGTGGGCTTCGGGTTCGTCGTCGGTCTTGCTCTTGCGATAGGCTCACGGACCCGCACGAGCGACCGGAGAGCTTGGCTGCCCCAGCTGAAGTCAAGAGGGAGCCTACTAGGTAGGCGGACAGGGTCGGCCTGGCGAGGCTTCTTGCGGCTGGAATGAGCCACGCCCGCGGCGAGACGACGCTTCGTCCGAAAGCGTCCGAAGACTCGACCAAGGACCCCGCCTAGCGTCCCGGCCTGACGGTGCACCATTCCCTTGTGCCAGCGCACAATCGGGGTTGTGCCGCTCCGCTCATGGGCGAGTCGTCGGTGGAATCGCGATCGGCCGCCGGTCCGCCTGCATCCCCGCGAAATCAGTTGCCATCCAGATGCACCATTCCCGAGATCCGGGTCCGGCCGCGTGCTGGACCAAGGTCCAGCTAGGCGGCACTCCCACCGGGGCCCTAACGTGATGGGAGAAAACCCGCGGAGGTTGGTCCATGAAATATTTGGCCTCGGCATCAGCACCGGGCATCCTGCACACGGTCCTACCGATTCTGATTGTGGTCCTCGCGCTCGCCTGGGTTCAGGGCGCGTGGGCAGGACCTCCCACCGATCAGCTCCGCGATGGGGTCCAACGGGTGGTCGCCATCCTCATGGCCCCAGAGCTGAGCGGCGATACCAAGATCGACGAGCGCAGCGCCGCCGTCAACAAAGTCGCCGACGAGATCTTCGACTTTAGCGAGACGGCGAAGCGGTCCCTCGGGCAACATTGGGCCCAGCGAACGGTGGCTGAGCGTGAAGAGTTCGTTCGCCTCTTCACCGAGTTGCTCCAGCGCACGTACCTCTCCAAGGTGGACAAGTACAATTCCGAGATGACGTTCCGGGAAGACGTCGTCGATGGGGACCAGGCCATCGTGCGGACGACGCTCCTCCTCGGCAAAGCGGGCGGGATGTCGCTCGACTACCGGATGCACCAGCGCGGCGACCGCTGGCAAGTCTATGACCTCAGTATCAACGGGATCAGCCTCGTGGCAAGCTACCGGTCGCAATTCGACAGGATCGTCCGGGCCGATTCCTATGACGGCCTGGTGGCGAGACTCAAATCACGCCAGTTCGGATTTCCAGCGCCCGTGGCGGGCTCTTCCGGAGGGAGGCCGGCACGATGACCTGTGCCGGGAGGGAGATCGGCACCGACGGTGCGGTGGCTGAAGAGCCGCATTTCACCGGCGAGCCCCTGTCCACTCCGCGCAAGGACGCCGAGGACGCAGACCACCTCATCGATCACAAGAAACGTTCCTCGAGCTCGGCAGGTTGAGTATAGGTTCGTCGGTGCTTTCGCAGGTGAGCCTCTGTGCCGTGGTCGTGCTGTGTTTGTCTCCGGCGCGCTCGAGCGAGGCAGGACCTCCCAGCGATGCGCTCAGAGCCGCGTTCGGAGACGCCAACACGATCCTCACCGATCCGACGTCGGAACGACACCCCCTCGAGCGCCTGGGCGCCATCCGGGCCCTCTTCGGCAGCGTTTTTGACTTCCGTGGCGCGGCCGAGCGCTCACTGGGAGCCCAATGGCAGGCGAACAGCGTGGCGGAGCAAAATGAGTTCACCCGGCTCTTCGCCGAGTTCATGCAGCGCGGCTTCGTCTACTGGCTGGCCTCAGTGGCCGATGTCGACACTCATGGTGCCGGGGTCACCGTCCACTTTCTGAGGGAGTCCGTTGAGCGAGAGACTGCGACCGTGCAGATTGCGGTCGTCGGCCGGGCCGGAAGACTGATACCTGTCATTTACGACCTGGTCTATCGCGACCGGCGCTGGATGGTGCGTGATGTGACGATCGAAGGCGTCAGCCTGGTGGCAAACTACCGAGCCCAGTTCGACCGCGTCATCCGGTCTTCGTCGTATCCGGAGCTCATCCAGCGGATGAGACTCCGGATCGCCACTGGCTTGCCCCGCCAAGAGCAGTAGGGCGACGAGCGCGCCGATGGCCCAGACGTAGACCGAGAGATTCTGTGCTGATTCATAGCGACGTGCTGCTCGCGCCTGCACTCCGAGCGGGCCGTGGTACCGTTCACGGAGATGGCCCACGCGCTGACCACCGTCCGGCTCCTCCTGATCCTCCCGTTCGTGCTCCTGATGGCTCATGGCGAGCCGCACGCCGCCGCTCTCGCCGCCGGAGTGTTGGCGGTGGCCATCGTGTCCGACGTGCTGGACGGGATCATCGCGCGCCGTCGGGGGACGGCCAGCGCGGCGGGCGGGCTCTTCGATCACACCACCGACTGCCTGTTCGTCACCGCCGGCCTTGCCGCGATGGCTGGACGCAGCGCCGCCCCCTGGATATTGCCGGTGCTGGTCGTCGCCGCGTTCGCGCAGTACGTGGCGGATTCGTACTGGCTTCATCGCGGCCGGTCGCTGCGGACGAGCCGGCTCGGCCGCTGGAACGGGATCCTCTACTTCGTCCCGCTCGTGGTCGACGTCCTGGTCCGGCTGGGCTGGGGCGCGCTTCGGCCGGTGCTCAGCTTGCTGGTGTGGGCGCTCGTGGTGAGCACGCTGGTCTCGATGGGCGAGCGGCTGTGGGCGGTCAGGGAGCTTCGGCGAACAGCTCGCGGGTTGCTCGCCGCAGGAACAGGAGACCGGTCGCGGCATTGAAGAGCACGAAGAAATTGTGCTGGACGAAGCCGAAGGCGGTCATCTCCCCCGGCCGATCCGGGAACAAGAGCACCCACAGCACGATGGCCACCGAGTGCATCGGGCCGGGCACCGCGGCTCCGAAGAAGATCACCGGGAGGTAGCCGAGCATCTCGACCGGGCCCACCGTCACGCCGAACAGGCGCAGCGCCGCGGCGTAGACGAGCACCGCGGCCAGCATGGCCGGCGAGCGCAGCGCGAGCACGGTCAGGTAGTGACGGAGCGTGGCCATCCTGAACGCGCGCAGGAGCGGCCGCTCGCGGAAGGCGGCCCCGCCGCCGATCCGTCCGCGGAAGAAGAGATAGAGCAGGACGAAGACCACCGCGGAGACCGCCGCGATCCAGGGGATCACCTGGAACACCGCGGGGAGCCGGTGCCACCCCAGCAGCACACCCAGCGTGGCCCAGCCGAGCAGGTAGTAGTACTCGCAGAACATCAGGAAGAGCATGCTCGAGCCCACTTCCCACGCGGGCACGCCGTGGCGCCGGCTCAGGTAGACCGCGATCGCGCCCTTGCTGACCTGCTCGTTGACGATGGAGAGGATGTAGGCGCTGGCGCGGATGGGCAGCACGTCGGCGTAGCGCAGGCGTGCGTTGAACCAGCCCACCACTCGCCACACCACCGCGCTGTCGATCAGCACGAAGAGTGCGCAGTAGGGGACCATCAGCGCGAGCCAGCGCGTCCAGCTCACGTGGCCGAAGACGTCGGCCAGGTAGGGACCGAGCGCCTGACCCGAGGCCGCGGCGGCGCGGTCGAGCCGCCCGTAGAGATAGAGGAAGCAGCCCGCGGTGACCAGCCAGGGCAGGAGCCGCTGCCACCACCGGGCGCGTCGCGCGCGGCCGGGCAGCGGGGCCGACGCGCCGGTCGCGGAGCTAGGGTCCGACGCGGAAGACATGCACGCGGCTCTTGTCCACCGCGGTCTGCCCCGGGTACTTCTTCGCCTTGGCCGCGAGGACGGCATCCTTCTCGGCCGGATCGGTGACCAGCGCGAGCGTCCGGTCGTCGACCTGCGGGCCGATCTCGAGCCGCACGTGCGGATCGCGCATGACGTTGCGGTTCCAGTGCCGGTCGCGCGGAAACTCGAGGCCCGGCGGGTAGACCGACGTGAGATACAGGTGGCCGTCCAGCGCGGTGCAGGTGACGGTCACCGAATGCGGCAGGCCGTACCACGAGCGGGTCTGCACCGCGATGGTCGGATAGCGATCGGCGAAGGACCAGTCGGAGACCGGCGTGGTGACCACCTGGCCGGTCAGCCAGAGGCCGGGCCACCGCTCGCGCGGCTCGAGCCCGACCACTCGAAGCATCACGAGAGCCGCGGCCAGGCCGGCGACCACGACGCCCGCGACGATCAGCGTCTTCTTCAGGGCGGTCAGCTCGTCAGCAGCCGGTGCGTCGGCGGCAGCAGCCGGTCGATGGGCACCCCGTGCGGACAGGCGCCCCGGCACGGCTGCGCCGCGCAGGACAGACAGGCGGACGCGTCGGCGGGCAGCCGCGCGTACTCGCGGCGGGCCAGGTCCGGGTCTCCGTAGTCCACCGCGTACATCCGGCTCCGCATGACGTCACCGATCGGGACGCCGCGGGGACAGGCGCTCAGGCATTCCGAGCAGCCGTAGCGGCACTGCGAGGCACCGTTCATCCGTACGTAGCGCTGCAGCAGCGGGAGTCCCTCGCCGGCCGCGGGCGGCGAGCCCGAGCCGCCGAGGTACTCGTCGATCTCCGACGGGCTCGTCATCGAGACGATCAGGGCGTCCACGTTGCGGTTGGAGAGCGTCCAGCGGAACGCGGCCTGCGCGAAGGTGGCGCCGCCCTTCTCGAAGGGGCGCATGTCGTTCAGGCGCGCGCCCATCAGCGTCTTCATGGCGATGACGCCCACGTTCTTGCTCTTCGCCTTCTGCAGCACGCGGGGCAATTGCGGCTGCCGCGCGATGAAGTCGAACGAGCGGGTGAAGGGCTGGTAGAAGGCGGGGTCCTGGCCGAAGTTGTAGGCCACCAGGATCACGTCGACGCTGTCGGCGTCCAGGGCGTAGTCCAGGCACTCGATCAGGCGGCCCGCGTGTCCCGACATGCCGACCGCCCGGATCTTGCCCTGCTGGCGGGCGCGCGCGGTGAACTCGTGCCACTCCGGGTTCTTCACGCGGGCCACGTCGTTGACCGCGTGGTTGAAGTAGACGTCGACGTAATCCGTGCGGAGCCGGCGCAGGCTGGCCTCCAGCGAGCGCATCATGGCGTCGCGGCCGTCGCTCGGGCTGGTATAGGTCTTCGAGGTGAGGTAGACGCGGTCGCGCTTGCCTCGAAGCGCCTCGCCGATGGTCTCCTCCGAGCTGCCGCCGGTGTAGCTGTCCGCGGAGTCGAAGTAGTTGATGCCCCGATCGAGCGCGTGCCGGACGGTGTCGCCCTCACCGGCACCCAGGCGGCTGCCCCCGAACGAGACGTCCGAGATCTTGATTCCGGTGCGGCCGAGGGTCACGTAGCGCTGCACCGTCGCGCCGGTCCGGGCCGGCGGCGGGGCCGCGATCGCGCGCCGGGGCAGCGCGCTCAGGCCGAGTCCGGTCAGCAGGCCCTGCTGCAGCAGCCGACGGCGCCCGAGCCGGTGGCGGTGATCCGGGTTCATCATCGGTCGTCCTCCGTGCCGCGGGAGTGTGGGGCCATCGTCCACCGACATCCGCGTGCGGTCAAGCGGAAGCCGCCCTTGACACCGACGCATCCGGCGCACTAGAACCTCGCCAGAGAGGACACATCATGGACCTGACCACCGTGACCTACACGTCCGGCGACGGCATCGCCCGGATCGTCCTGAACCGGCCCGCGCAGCTGAACGCCATCTCACCCGCGCTGCTCGGAGACCTCGATCGCGTGTGCGCCACCATCGAGGATGACCCGGCGGTGCGCGCGGCCACGCTGACCGCGGCGGGGCGCGCCTTCTGCGCCGGCGCCGATCTCCGCGCGGTGCGCGAGACGGTCGGCGATCCTGAGCGCTGGAGCGCGTTCATGAGCCTCTGGCATCGCGTGTTCGACCGGATCGAGGCGCTGCCGGTGCCGCTGGTGGCGGGGGTGCACGGTCTGGCCCTGGCCGGAGGCCTCGAGCTGCTGCTCGTCGCCGACCTGGTCGTCATGGACGAGACGGCGCGGCTCGGCGACCAGCACGCCAACTTCGGCCTGATCGCGGGCGGCGGCGGGAGCCAGCGGCTGCCTCGGCTGATCGGCGCTCGGCGCGCCAAGGAGCTGATGCTGCTGGGCGGGTGGGTGGAGGCGCCGCAAGCCCTGGCCTGGGGGCTCGTCAACCGCGTGGCGACGGCCGGTCAGCTCGAGGAGGCCGTGCTGGCCCTCGCGCGCGAGCTGGCCGGCAAGAGCGTCGCAGCCAGCCGCGTCGCCAAGCGGCTCGTGGACCAGGGGCTCGACCTCACGCTCCCGGAAGGCCTCGCGCTGGAGCGGCGCCTGGCCGCCGAGCACATGCGCGGCGCCGACCCCGCCGAGGGACTACGCGCCTTCGCCGAGAAGCGGGCGCCCGTCTTTCACCGGTAGGTCGCCCGCGCCGGCGGTCTCGCTCCGCGGCGGCTCGCGCCGCCTCAGGAGCACCGAGGCGATCACGTCGGTGAGGTGAGCGGGGTCGACCGGCTTGACCACGTGGGCGTCGAAGCCGGCGGCGAGCGCCTTCTCGCGGTCACCGGGCTGGCCGTATCCGGTCAGGGCGACGAGGCCGACGGCCGCCCCTTCGGCGCGCAGCCGGCGCGCGACCTCGTAGCCGTCGAGCTCGGGCAGTCCCAGATCGATCACCACGACGTCGGGCCGGTTGCGGATCGCCTGCTCCAGACCGGTGACGCCGTTGGCCGCGGAGTCGACCTCGTGCCCGGCCAGGATGAGCAGCATCTGGAGCATCTGCCGGGCGTCGCCGTTGTCCTCCACCAGCAGGATGCGCCAGCGGGCGCTGTCGGCGGGCGCCGCGGCCGGGCCGGTCTCGGTCGGGCCGCCCGGCACGCTCAGGGGCAGCCGGATCGTGAACCGGCTGCCGCGTCCCTCCCCGTCACTGGTGGCGTCCACGGTCCCGCCGTGCAGCTCGACCAGCTGGCGCACGAGGGTGAGGCCGATGCCGAGACCGCCGCGTCCGCGATCGGACGACCGCTCCTCCTGGTAAAAGAGCTCGAACGCCCGCTGGAGCACCTCGGGGGACATGCCGAGGCCGGTATCGGTGACCTCGCACACCGCGCGGTCGTCGACGGCGCGCACCCGGACGGTGATGTGCCCGCCGGCCGGCGTGTACTTCAGCGCGTTGCCGATCAGGTTGGCGAGCACCTGGTCGATCCGCGCGGAGTCCGCGTGGATCCAGGCCTCCTGAGCGTCCACCGCGACGTGATGGCCCTGTGTGCGGCCGGCGATCTCGATCGTCCGGAGACAGCGGGTCACGCTCTCGGCCAGGTTGATCGGCGAGCGGGTGAGCCTGATCTTCCCGGTGGTGATCCGGGTCGTGTCCACCAGGTCCTCGACGAGCTGGGCCAGACCGTGGAGCTGTCGCTTGATGATCTCGCGCGCCCGGTCTCCCGCATCGCCGCCCACCATCTCCATGACCGCGACCGCCGAGGTGATCGCCCCCAGCGGGTTGCGCAGCTCGTGGGCGAGCATCGCGACGAACTGCTCCTTGCGGATGTCGCGCTCCTCGATCTCGCGGTAGAGGAGACAGTTGTCCAGCGCGATGGCCGCGCGGCCCGCCATCTCCTCGATCAGGGCGACCGAGGCGGCGTCGTAGACGCGACCGCCGGCCGGCGCATGCACGACCGCCAGCACGCCCAGCAGCGCGCCTCGCGCGAAGAGCGGGCACGCCACCCCGCGAACGGACTCCGCGCCGCCCGCGCGGTCGACGATCGGCTGGCGGCCGAGCGTGGCGGCGGCGGCGTCCATCGCCTGGAGCACGGCGGGTGATGGCGCGGCCGTGGCTTCGACCCCGGCCGGGGCGTCCCGCGTCGCGGGGGGCGACGCCTCGCCGGCCGCGTCGGCCCGGTGGCGGTGGCGCGCGTAGACGGTGTCGCTGCCGTGTCGCCGCAGGCGCAGCGTCGCGGAGTCGGCGAGGTCGGGCACGAGCAGATCCAGGACCGTCTTCGCGGTGGCCTCCAGATTGAGCGAGCGGGCGATGTGCTTGCCCGCGTCGGCCAGCAGGGCCGAGCGCCGCGCCGCCTCCTCGGCCGCGGCGCGACCGGCCTGCTCGCGGGCGAGGGTCACCCGCTCCTCGGCCTGCTGCCGCAGCTCGGCGGCCATGCGGAACAGCTCGACGAACACGCGCACCTTGGTGCGCAGCACGTCGGGCACCACCGGGGTCAGCACGTAGTCAACCGCGCCGAGCGAATAGCCGCGCAGGGCGTGGGTGTCGTCGCTGGCCGCGGTCATGAAGATGATCGGCACGCGGCGCAGGCGGGGGTGCTGCCGGATCAGCTCCGCGGTCTCGAAGCCGTCCATGTCCGGCATGTTGACGTCGAGCAGGATCACCGCGAACTCCCGCTCGAGCAGCTGGCGGAGGGCGTCGGCCCCCGAGTGCACGCACACCACGTTCTCGCGCAGCTCGGAGAGCAGGGCCTCCATGGCGAGGAGCTTGGCGGGCACGTCGTCGACGACCAGGATGTTGACGGGCAAGCTGGTCCCGGGGCCGGTCTTCACGGGCGACGGGCGCATGCGGGCGGCCTACCGCGCCAGCCAGTCCCGCATCTTGGCCACCAGCTCCTCGGAGTCGACCGGCTTGGCCAGGTAGTCCGACGCGCCGGCCTCGATGCACCGCTCGCGATCGCCCTTCATGGCCTTGGCGGTGACCGCGATGATCGGCAGGGTCCGGAACCGCGCGTCCTGCCGGATGGCCCGCATGGTCTCGAAGCCGTCCATCTCCGGCATCATCACGTCCATGAGCACGATCTCCACGTCCGAGTGCTTGTCGAGCAGATCGATCCCCCCGCGGCCGGTCTCGGCCGAGATGATGTCCATCTCGTAGCGCTCGAGGATGCTGGTGAGGGCGAAGATGTTGCGGATGTCGTCGTCCACGATCAGCACGCGCCGGTCCACGAGGGTCTGCGCTCCGTGGTGCAGACGGTCCAGCATATGGCGATGGCCGTCCGACAGCGTCCACGTCGGCCGGTGCAGGCGCAGCATGCACTGGTCGACGAGCCGCTCCTGGGAGCTGGTCGAGATCAGGATCACGTCGCTGCCGCGCGACTTCAGCTGCGCCTCGAGCCGGGCCGTCCAGTCCGACGGGCCGTAGGCGATGAGGGGGATCGCGCGCAGGGCGGCGCCGTCGCCGTTGCCGATCATCTCGAGCGCGTCCTCTTCCGCGCCCATCCCCAGCACCACCGCGTCGATCCGACGGCCGTCCAGCTGCCCCTTCAGGGCGGACAGGCTCGGCAGCGGCTCGACCCGCACGTCGTCCGAGGCGAGCAGCCGCGTCAGGGCCAGCCGCTCCGTCTCCTCGGGATGGACGACGACCAGCTCCCGCTGCGGCCGCGCCACGATGCTCATCAGATCGTCGAGCGTCTCGCGCAGGACGTCGCGCGTCTTCACCGGCTTGCCGAGCGCGGCGAAGGCGCCCAGGGCGCGCGCGCGTCGGAGGTCCTCACCGGTGGTGATGACGGTGACCGGCACGTGACGCGTCTCGAAGTCACCCTTCAAGCGCTCCAGCACTCGCCAGCCTTCCATGTCGGGCAGGGAGATGTCGAGGGTGATGGCGGAGGGCTGGTACTGACGCACGAGGGCCAGGGCGGTGGACCCGAACGAGGCGACGAGCACCTTGAACCCGGCCTCCCGCGCCACGTCGACCAGGAGACGCGCGAACGTGGTGTCGTTCTCCACGATCAGGAGCGAGCGGTCGCCGGGCTCGAGGGCGTGCCGGTCGTCGGCGATCTCCCCGACCGGGGCCCGGGTCGGCTCCTCCTCGTCCTCGGCGTCGACGGCGGGCGGAGCCATCGCGCCCGCGCTCGCGCCCGGGACCGCGCGCGCGGTGGCGGGCTGGGCGAAGGTCTGCGGCAGGTACAGGCTGAAGGTGCTGCCGCGCCCGACCGCGCTCACCAGCTGGATCTCGCCGCCGAGCAGCCGCGCGATCTCGCGGCTGATCGCCAGCCCCAGGCCGGTGCCGCCGTACTTGCGGCTCGTGCTGCCGTCGGCCTGCTGGAAGGCCTCGAAGATGATCTGCTGCTTCTCGAGTGGGATGCCGATCCCGGTGTCGGCGACCACGAAGCCCAGCACCGAGTCGGCCTTGCGCAGGCTCTGGTCGTCGCGGAAGGCGTCCGGTGCGATCGCCTTGATCTCGAGCGACACCTGGCCACGCCGCGTGAACTTGAAGGCGTTGGACAGGAGGTTCTTGATCACCTGCTGCAGCCGCTTGGCGTCGGTCACCATGGTCCGCGGCACGTCCGGGTCGAGATGGACCGAGAAGGCCACGCCCTTGGACTCGGCGACGTGGCGGAAGGTGCGCTCCACGTAGTTGTGCAGGTCGGTGAGGCGCAGCTCGCTCACGTCGACCGCCACCGTGCCGGACTCGATCTTCGACAGGTCCAGGATGTCGTTGATCAGCATCAGCAGATCGGTCCCGGAGGCGTGGATGGTCTTGGCGAACTCGGTCTGCTTGGGCGACAGGTTCCGGTCCGGGTTCCGGGAGAGCTGATCGGAGAGGATCAGAAGGCTGTTGAGCGGCGTCCGCAGCTCGTGCGACATGTTGGCGAGGAACTCGGACTTGTACTTCGAGGTCAGGGCCAGCTGCTCGGCCTTCTCTTCCAGCGCCTTCCGCGCCTGCTCCACCTCCCGGTTCTTCTGCTCGACCTCGACGTTCTGGTGGGCGAGGAGCCGCGCCTTGTCCTGCAGCTCGTGGTTGGTGTTCTGCAGCTCCTCCTGCCGGCTCTGCAGCTCGGCGGCCAGCGACTGGGACTGCCGGAGCAGGCCCTCGGTCCGCATGTTGGCCTCGATGGTGTTGATGACGATCCCGATGCTCTCGGTGAGCTGATCGAGCAGGGCCTGGTCGCTCGCGGTGAAGCGCTCGAAGGAGGCCAGCTCGAGCACCGCCTTGATCTGGCCCTCGAAGAGGATGGGCAGCACGATGATGTTCACCGGCACCGCGTGGCCGAGCCCCGACGAGATCCGGATGTAGTCGGGCGGCACGTTGTCGAGCAGGATCTTCTGCCGCTCCATCGCACACTGGCCGACCAGGCCTTCGCCCAGGCGGAATTCGCTGACCGCTTCCCCGAGCCGGCCGTGGGCGTAGCTGGCGAGCAGGCTCAGCCGGGCCGGCTCCTCGGCGGCGCGGAAGATGTAGAACACGCCGTGCTGCGCCTTCACCACCGGAGCCAGCTCCGAGAGGATGAGGCCGGCCACCGTCAACAGGTCCTTCTGGCCCTGGAGCATGCGGCTGAACTTGGCGAGGTTCGTCTTCAGCCAGTCCTGCTCGCTGTTCTTGAGCGTGGTGTCCTTGAGGTTGCGGATCATCTCGTTGATGTTGTCCTTGAGCGCCGCGACCTCGCCCTGCGCTTCCACCTTGATCGACTGGGTCAGATCGCCCTTGGTCACCGCGGTCGCCACCTCGGCGATGGCCCGCACCTGGGTGGTGAGGTTCTCGGCGAGCTGGTTCACGTTGTCGGTGAGCGCCCGCCACGTTCCCGCCGCCCCCGGCACGCGGGCCTGGCCGCCGAGCTTGCCGTCCACGCCCACCTCGCGGGCCACCGTGGTGACCTGGTCCGCGAAGGTGGCCAGCGTGTCGATCATGCTGTTGATGGTGCTCGACAGCTCCGCGATCTCGCCCTTGGCCTCCACGGTCAGCTTCTGCCGGAGGTCGCCGTTGGCCACCGCGGTGACCACCCGGGCGATGCCGCGCACCTGGCTCGTCAGGTTGGCGGCCATGAAGTTCACGTTCTCGGTGAGGCCGCGCCACGTGCCCGACACGTCCTGCACCTGCGCCTGGCCGCCCAGCTTGCCCTCGGTGCCGACCTCGCGGGCGACGCGGGTGACCTCGGCCGCGAAGGAGCTGAGCTGGTCCACCATGGTGTTGACCGTGTTCTTCAGCTCCAGGATCTCGCCCTTGACCTCGACCGTGATCTTCTTGGACAGGTCGCCGGCGGCGACGGCCTTGGTGACGTCGGCGATGTTGCGGACCTGGCTGGTGAGGTTGCTGGCCATGAAGTTGACGTTGTCGGTGAGGTCCTTCCAGGTGCCCGAGACCCCTTCGACGCGCGCCTGACCGCCCAGGCGCCCTTCGGTGCCGACCTCGCGGGCGACGCGGGTCACCTCCGAGCCGAAGGACCGCAGCTGATCCACCATCGTGTTGATCGTGTTCTTCAGCTCGAAGAACTCGCCCTTGACGTCCACCGTGATCTTCTTGGAGAGGTCGCCGTTGGCGACCGCCGTGGTCACCTCGGCGATGTTCCGCACCTGGCCGGTCAGGTTGCCGGCCATCGAGTTGACGCTGTCGGTGAGGTCCTTCCAGGTGCCGGCCACGCCGCGCACGTTGGCCCGTCCGCCGAGCTTGCCCTCGGTGCCGACCTCACGCACGACGCGGGTGACCTCGGACGCGAACGAGCCCAGCTGGGCCACCATGCTGTTCACGGTGGTGGCGGTGCGCTTGAACTCACCCTCGAGCCGCACGCCGTCCCGCTCGAGCCGCATCGACTGCGACAGGTCGCCCTTGGCCACCGCGCCGATGACCCGCGCCATCTCGTGCGTGGGCGACACCAGATCGTCGATCAGCGAGTTCACCGCCACGCCGCACTCGAGCCAGCCGCCGCTCATCCCGGTCAGCGTGGCCCGCTGGCTGATCCGCCCCTGCTTGCCGACCGCGCGGTTCAGCCGCGCCAGCTCCGAGGCCAGGTGCTCGGTCAGCGCGACGATTTCGTTGAAGGTGTCCGCGATGCGGCCGCCCACGCCCGTCCAGTCCACCGGCAGGCGCGCCGAGAAGTCGCCCCGTCTGAGCGCCTGCAGGGCGGTGAGCAGCTGGGGGCTGTCGATCTCGGCCATGCCTGTCCTCCGGTGGAGGGTCTGGGGTCCCGCGGAAAATCGGGCGGGCCTACCCGGCAGCACGACCTGTGCCAACGGAATCGGCGTGGGGTGACGCTCATATCCGGCTCGCCGACGCTCTCGCGTAGCGTCATCCAGTCGAAAGTACCGGGTAGCTTTTACTCGAGAACCGACGCTTGACGCATCGACGCTGGCGGATCTAGGCTCGCCGTGCCGCGAACCCAGGAGGGATCCGATGAGCGACAGCCCCGGCCGCGTGGTGGATGCCGACGGACACGTACTCGAACCGGCGGACCTGTGGGTGAAGTATCTGGAGCCCGTCTACCGCGACCGAGCCATTCGCATCGCGCGCGACCAGGAAGGCTACGAGGTCCTCCTCATCGATGGCCGGCCGCTGAAGACGCTGCGCGGCCAGCTCGGCGCCCTGGGCGGCATCGACATGGACACGCGCGAGCTGCTGACACGGGGGCACGTGACCTACGCCGAGGGCTGCCCGCCCGGCGGCTACGATCCGCTCGCGCGGCTGCAGGTGATGGACGGGGAGGGAATCGACGCGGTCCTGCTCTACCCGACCATCGGCATCTGCTGGGAAGGTCACGTGGCCGACGGCGGGCTCGCCACCGCCTACAGCCGCGCATACAACCGCTGGCTGGTCGAGTTCTGTCGCACCTCGCCGAGCCGCCTCTACCCCATCGCCCACATCTCGCTGCTCGATCCGGCCGGGGCGGTCGAGGAGACCGTGCGCGCCCGTCGCGACGGCTGCGTCGGGATCTACCTGTCGCCGGACCTCGCCGCGCGGGGCGGCCGTCACTTCGACGACCCGGTATTCGCGCCCTTCTGGGAGACCGCCCAGGACCTCGAGATGCCGATCGCCTTCCACGTGGTGGTGCGCGACCGGCAGTGGTTCCGGCAGTGGCTGCGGAAGGATCCGTCGGACGGCCTTTTCGGCTTCGCGTTCCTGGCCATCGACGTCATGGCCGCGTTCACCCAGATGCTGTGCGCCGGCATGTTCGAGCGGTACCCGCGTCTGCGCTGCGCGGTTCTCGAGGCCGGCTCGAACTGGATCGCGGCCTGGCTCGACCGGCTGGATCACAAGTACCGGGTGATGGCCCACCAGACCCCGATCCGCATGGAGCCCAGCGCCTACTTCTATCGCCAGTGCCTCATCTCGGCCGATCCCGACGAGTCGGTCACCGCCGAGATGATCCAGCACCTCGGCGCCGACTACTTCATCTGGGCGTCCGATTACCCGCACATCGACGCCTCGTTCGGCGTGGTGCGCGAGCTGCGGGCGCACCTGGCCGCCCTCCCCGAGGACGCCCGCCGCAAGGTGCTCGGCGACAACGCGGCGCGGTTCTACCGGCTCGCCGCCTGATCCCGCCGGCGCGCGCGCCGCGTCGCACCGCTCGGGATTGACCGGTCCAGTGTCCTGAGACTAAGCTGCCTCACCTGTCCGATCGGTCTCGGCTCCGGCACGCGCGCAGGCGAGCCAGAAGAGGGTCTCGATGGAACTCATCAGCCGGATGATGGACGGCTCGATTCCCTACGACACCGAGGGCCGTCTGGGACCGGTGTCCTCCGGGCCGGGAGCGAAGCAGGAGGATCGGATCGAGCGGCTCAAGGAGGTGCCCCTCTTCGAGGGCTGCAGCCGGCGCCAGCTCCGGAGCGTCGCACGCATCGCACGCGTCTTCGACGTGCCCGCCGAGAGCCTCCTGACCCGCGCCGGCGAGGCCGGCGACGAGTTCTTCCTGATCCTGGACGGCACCGCCCGCGTCGAGGTATCGCCCGAGAAGCGGGTGACCTTGCACCCCGGCGCGTTCTTCGGCGAGATGAGCCTGCTCGATGGGGGCCCGCGGTCGGCCACCGTGGTGGCCGATACCCCGGTGCGCCTGCTCGTGATCGGCCGCAAGCACTTCGCCGATCTGCTCGATCAGGTGCCGGGTCTGACCCTGACCCTGCTGACGACGCTGTCGCGACGGGTTCGACAGGCCGAGGCCCAGGCCGAGCGCGCCCGGGCCGCCGCGGGATTGTGACCGGAGGAGTCTGCTTGGACTACACGCGGATCTCGGCCGATTGCCACATCGACATGCCCTGGATGCCGCCGGACCTCTTCACCGGCAACGCCTCCGCCGCGCTCCGCGACCGCATGCCGTACGTCACGGACGGGCCGGACGGCCCGTGCTGGCGTGCCCGGAACGGCGCCTCGTTCGGGCTGGTCGGCGGCGTCGGGCCGTCGGGGCAGAAGTACGTCCCGGGCCTGCACTACCGCGCCGACGTGATGGCGGCTACCGGTCTTTACGATGACGGCCGGAGAGGGGTACGTCGGCCCACCGATCCGACGCTGCGGATGCTGGACATGGAGCGCGACGGCGTGCAGGCCGAGATCATCTTCGGCATCCTGGGCGCGGCCACGCGGCTGGGCGATCACGAGGCCGCCGCCGAGATGTTCCGCATCTACAACGACTGGCTGGTGGATTTCTGCCGCCACTATCCCGAGCGCCACATCGGGCTGGCCTGTCTGCCCTACGGCGACATCGGGGCGGCGGTGCGCGAGATCCACCGGGTGGCCAAGATGGGGCTGCGCGGTCTCGAGCTGTCGTGCTCGTGGGACATGGAGCCGATGTGGCATCCCTCGTGGGAGCCGCTATGGCAGGCGGTGGACGAGGTCGGCCTGCCCCTGCACTTCCACACGTTCCCGACCATGCCGCCCAGCGTGCGGGAGCGGGCCACCGGGCTGACCCGGCGCGCCGCGATGTTCACCAGCGTCTCCGGGTTCCAGATGAACCTCATCAACATCCTGGCCGCCGTGATCGGCAGCGCCGTCCTCGAGCGCTATCCGAAGCTCCGCATCTCCTTCGGGGAGAGCGGGATCGGCTGGCTGCCCTACGCGCTCGACCGGATGGACTTCGAATGGGAGGACCGCTTCCGCGATCTGGGCCTCACGATGAAGCCCAGCGACTACTGGCGGCGGCAGTGCAAGGCCACCTTCCAGTTCGATCGAATCGGCACCCAGATGATCCACGAGATCGGCGAGGACACCCTCATGTGGGGCTCCGATTATCCCCACGGCGACGGGGTCTGGCCGGAATCCTCCAAGTACATCGAGGAGCAATTCGGGCACCTGCCGGCCGCGACCGTGCGCAAGATCGTCTGCGAGAACGCGGGGAAGTTTTACGGCCTGATCACGTAGGCGGAAGCGAGTCGGCTCCTAGCGGCCCGGCCCGGTATACGTCAGCGGCTTCTTCGCCGCCTGGTCCACCTCCTCGGGCGTCATGAGGACGATGGTCTTGCAGTGCGCGCCGCCGGAGGCGGCCACCGCCAGGGAGAGGGCCGAGGCGCTCGCGTGGTCGGGCACGTCGGCGATCACGAAGGCGTCGGCGTCGCCGAACGCGAAGTAGAAGGACTCGATCTTGCCGCCGATGCTCTTGGCCGCTTGTTCCGCCGCGGCCCGGCGCTTCACGCCGCCGCCTTCGAGAAGGCTCTTGGCGCCCTGCGCGGTGTACGAGACCTGGAAGAGATACTTGCTCATCGCCGCCTCCATGAAGTCGAAAGAGATGACGTGCGGGTCAGTGGCTCACCATCAGCGTCTCGCGCAGGATGTTCGCTTCCAGCTCGAGCTCGTCGAGGCGGTGCTTGACCAGGTCGCCGATGCTGACGAGTCCGCAGAGCCGGCGGGCTGAGTCGAGCACGGGAAGATGCCGCACGCGGTGGCGGGTCATGCGCGCCATGACCGCGGTCACCCGATCTTCCGGCGCGCACGTGAGCACCGGGCTCGTCATGACCCGCGACACCGGCAGCGCGAGCACGTGCTCGCCGTGCTCGATCAGCCCGTGGACGATGTCGCGCTCCGAGACGATCCCGAGGATGCGGGCGCGGTCCTCGCTCGTGACCACGAGTGCCCCGATGCCCCGGCTCTTCAGGACCCAGGCGACGGAGTAGAGCGTCGTCTCGGGCGTGGTCGACTCGACGTGCGTGCCCTTGGCTCTCAGGATGGCGGCGACGGTCATCGCTGGCCTCCCTTCCTCTCTGACGCGTAGGGTCGTCTAGACGGTAGACCCGTGGCCCGGGACGGTCAAGCTCGAGTCGAACGGCATTGACACGGTTTCGCCGGTTTCACATACTGCCTGCACTCTACGCAGGTGATCGTCCGGCGCTCGGGGGCAACGATGCCCTGGTTCGGACTCGCGCGACGTGATGTCTTGCCCGCCCCGGCCATGGCAATGGCCGCCCCCGCCGTCTGCTTCCACGGAGGTCACTCTCATGCCGAGTCGGATCGTCGGTGATCTGCGCCGCGCGGTGGATGCCACCTGGGCCAGGCTGAACGCCCAGCTCCAGGGCATGGAGTCTCACCTGGAGCGCTCGGATGCACCGGGGGAGTGGACCACGCGGCAGGTGCTCAGTCATCTGCTCTCGCCGCCGGGATGGAGACCGCTCCCCGTCCTGTTCGCCTTCACGACCGACGATCCGCCGGTGATCGAGATCCAGCCGGGCCGGACCTACGTCACGCCCGAGCGCCAGATGATGCGGCTCCACCAGTTCGTGAAGGCGCTCGACCGCCATCGGCTCGAGGTCTTCGAGTACCTCGAGACCTTGAGCGACGAGGACCTCCTCGCCCGGCGCGCGCGCATTGCCTTGTTCAAGCCCCTCGTCGGCACGGACGAGGTGACGATTCCGGTATGGGTCCGGACCCTCTTCGGCGTCCACTGGGACGATCACGCGGGGCAGCTGGCCAAGATCCGGAAGGCGGTCGGCCTGCCCGACGCCACGGGACCTCATGGCGCGGATTGACCTGATCAACGTCTGCAAGACGCTGGAGCAGCGGGAGCAAGTCCGCTCGGGCTCGCAAGGCTCGTCGATGGCGGGTCTGGCGTCGGCGGCGCGCCTGAGTGGCCGCACGGCCGCGTTCTCCATCCAGAATCTGAACCTGACGGTTCACGACGGCGAAACGCTGGTGGTCCTGGGCCCGAGCGGATGCGGCAAGACCACGCTCCTCCGGCTCATCGCGGGCTTGATTCCCACGGACTCCGGGGCGGTGCGCTACGACGGCATCGACGTGACCGACCTGCCGCCTGGAGACCGGCGCATCGGCATGGTCTTCCAGAACTACGCGCTGTATCCACATCTTGTGTCGAGAACGAATGTCCTCTCGTATTTTCTCTTCAAGAAGAAGACTCCGGAGATGACCGAGATGGCCCGGGCCAAGTATCAGCGGACCAGCGAGCTCATGGGGGTCGACCTGGCCCATCTCCTGGATCGCAAGCCGGGCACCCTCTCCGGGGGCGAGAAGCAGCGGGTGGCGCTCGGGCGCTGCATCACCCGGGACCCGGCGGTGTTCCTGCTCGACGAGCCCTTCTCCAATCTCGATCAGGCCCTCCGGGAGAAGTACCGGGTGAGCTTGAAGATGCTGCTCCGGCAGTTCGACGTCTCCACCGTGTACGTGACCCACGACCACGTCGAGGCCCTGATCCTGGCCGACCGGCTGGCCATCATGAACCACGGCGCGATCGAGCAGATCGGCACTTACGACGAGATCTATCGGGAGCCCCGGAACGCCTTCGTCGCAGGGTTCCTGAACCGGCACGTCGGGACGCCGCCGATCAGCTTCATCGAGGCCAGACACATGCCTCCGCGGTACCGGCTGGCCGACGTCCAGGTGGGGGTGCGTCCCGAGGATGTGACCGTGTCGAATCCGGACGGGGGCGACGGGATCACAGGGACCATCACCGATCGCTTGAGCCTGCCCATGCTCAACGCCGCAATCCTCAGCATCCGGGTGGCCGAGTACGAGATCTACGCCCTGACGGCTGCCGACACGGACTTGGCCGCGGGCCGGCCCGTCCGGGTGGGCTTCAAGCGCTTTCACGTGTTCGACCGAGCTGGCACGCGGCTCGGGACCTACCCCGATACGGTCGGCTGCTGGACCCCTCAGCAGCACCGTGACGAGGCCCAAGAGCAGAACCCCTCGCCCTGGGGCTGATCGGTCACCTCCGTCCGCCAAAGGGAGGGTCAATCTTGGGCAGAGACCTGCCCAATAGTGCACTTACCCATTGACAACACCGCTGGCAATCCGTAGTGTTGCGTTGCGTTGGAGTTACGTTTCACGTCATCGAGCTTGTCCGAGGTAGAGGCATGTGATGCCTCCTAGTGCCGGGCCCGGAATTCGCTCTCCTGGCGGTTTCCGTTCGCGCCTGGGAAATCTCGCGAGCTCGAGCCGTGACGGGAGCCGGCAGGTAACTCACCCGTGAGTGGGCGAGCGCCGCGCGGGAATGTTGCGCGCTCGTTCGACTATTCACCCGAGCTGTTCATCGTCCGACCTGTTCAGCGCTCTGGGCTGTCTTCCCCGCGCGCGACCGTAGATCGCGCCAGTACAGACGTCGAGATGAGTAACATCGGAACTATCCCGCTCAATATGCGTTCCGGATAGAGAAGCTCAATATGAACTCACGGAGCTTGCGCGACGCGCGTGACCGGCATAGCTGTCAAGCTCGCGTAGGGCCGAGCCCCTGAGAGGGAGGTGAACGTCCTTCGCTCACGGATGGCGTCATTGCGGTCGGCGACTCTTGCGGGAGTGTCGCCGTCGCCGTACGGACGGAATGTCAAGTTAAACAGGATGAGCCCGCAACCGATATGCAGCCCAAGGAAAGATTGAGGTAGCCTTGATGCGAACGAAAGAAGCATGCGCGCCACGCCTTATCTTTATCATTGCCGTCATCGTCTCGGCCGCGATCGCCGTATGGCTGCCGGCGGTGCCCGCCCATGCCGTGACTGGCTCGGTCCAGGTCTTCCGGCCGCCAAACTCGACTACTGCCGTTGCCACCTGTAACTTCGGCTCGGCCACCGCCACCGCGTTCACCCTGCCGAGCTGCGGCGGCGTCTCGATCACGCAGCGACCCGGCGGCACG
>DATFYA010000054.1 GCA_035315345.1 Candidatus Methylomirabilota bacterium | reverse complement strand
GGCGCGATACGCGAGATGTAGTACGCGTCGTGCCCGGCCTGGCTCAGGATATCCCGGTGCGGCACGCCGAGGGCCTGGGCGGCCTCGCGGATCAGGCGCACGCAGCCCGGGTCGAAGCGCTCGTTGCCGAACTGCCACTCGCCGGCGATCCGCATCTCGACGTTGGCTCGGCGCGCGCAGTCGGGAATCGCCGCGCGCACCTCCGCGAGCATCTGATCCGCCACCGCGCGCTCGGCATGGCGCACGTCGCAGGTGAGCTGCGCGTACTCGGAGAGGATGCCCGCCTTGTTCGGCCACGCGATCATGCGGGCCACCGTCGCCTTGCCCTCGCTGGCGTGGTACTTCCACCCCACGTCGTTGACCGCGACGGCCAGCATGGCCGCGCCCACCAGCGCGTTGCGCCGGCGGTCCATCGGGGTCGGCCCCGCGTGCGCGGTCTCGCCGTGGATGTCGACGTGCATGCCGCGCGTGGCGTAGCCACCCACCACGATGCCCACCGGCACCGCCTCGCGATCGAGAATCGGCCCCTGCTCGATGTGCAGCTCGAAGTAAGCGTCGATCGATCGCCCGCCCACCGCGGTCTTGCCGTTGTAGCCGATGCGCTCGAGCTCGGCTCCAAATTGCTTGCCGTCGTCGTCGCGCAGGGCGAGCACCCAGTCCACGTCGAACACGCTCGCGAAGGCGCCCGAGGCGACCATGGGCGGCGTGAAGCGCGCGCCCTCCTCGTTGGTCCAGCACACCAGCTCGAGCGGGCGCTTGGTGGCGACGCGGCGGTCGTCGAGGGTCCGCAGCACCTCGAGCCCGGCCAGCACGCCCACGATGCCGTCGTACTTGCCGCCCGCGAACTGGGTATCGAGGTGGCTGCCCATCAGCACCGGCGGCAGGTGATCGTCCACGCCGGGCCGCCGCGCGAAGATGTTGCCGACGCGGTCCACCGTCACCGTGCAGCCGGCCTCGGTGCACCAGGTGGTGAACAGGTCGCGCATCTCCTTGTCCGCGTCGGTGAGCGCCAGCCGGCGCAGGCCCCCCGCCTTGCCGGGACCGATCTCGCCCGAGCGCATGACGGTGGACCAGAAGCGTGCCGCGTCGATCGAGAACAGATCCGGGCTGGACATGGCGCGCGCCCTCCCGGCGCGCTCCGGTCTTACCGCGCCCCGCGAGAGGCTGTCAACCGTCTTGACACCCGGCGGCGATCCGCGAATATGTGAGCCAGCCGCCGTGCACTACGTCGATCCCTCCACCGGCCAGACCTACCCGCTGAGCGCGCCGCGCTGGCGCGCCGACAACGGCCACTATCTCAACCTGAGTCCGGGCCCGGGCCTGCGCCGCCGCGACATCGACACCGGGCGGCGCTCGGTCTGGCGCTACCGACGTGGACTGGCCGTGGAGGTCGAGCACGCGGTGAGCCTCGGCGAGGGCTGGACCCCGCTGATCCAGGGTCACTGGCATCGCGCCCCCGTGCACTTCAAGCTCGAGTTCATGATGCCGACCGGCTCGTTCAAGGATCGCGGCATGACCGTGATGGTGAGCCATCTCAAGAGCCTCGGGGTGGCCTCGGTGCTGGAGGACTCCTCGGGCAACGCGGGCGCCTCCCTCGCCGCCTACGCCGCGGCGGCCGGACTGCGCTGCCGCATCCTGGTGCCGGAGACCGCTTCGTACCCGAAGATCGCGCAGATCGCCGCGTGCGGCGCCGACGTGGTGACGATCCCCGGCTCACGCCAGGACGTGGCGGACGAGGCGACGCGCCAGAGCGCCGAGCTCTTCTACGCCGGCCACAACTGGCAGCCCTTCTTCGTGGAGGGCACCAAGACTCTGGCGTACGAGGTGTGGGAGCAATCGGACTTCCGCGCCCCCGACAACCTGGTGGTGCCGCTCGGCTACGGCAGCAACGTGCTGGGCGCCGGGCGCGGCTTCGCCGAGCTGGTGCGCAACGGCGAGATCGCCCGCCGCCCGCGCCTCTTCGGCGTGCAGGCCGCCGGCTGCGCCCCCTTCTCCGCCGCCTTCCACGAGAGCGTCGAGCACCTGGTCCCGACTCCGGTGAAGCCGACGATGGCCGAGGGCATCGCGACGCCCAAGCCCACGCGCGTCGCCGAGGTCCTGCGCGCGGTGCGCGAGACCGGGGGCACCGTGCTCGCGGTGGAGGAGGGCGAGATCGCCGAGGCGCTCCGCGGCCTGGCGCGCCTCGGCCTCTACGTGGAGCCGACCTCGGCGGTCGCCGCCGCCGGTCTCACCCGCCTCCTCGATGCCGGCGTGATCCGGCCGCAGGAATACAGCGTGCTGGTGCTGACTGGCTCGGGCCTGAAGGCGTCGGCCACCGTGGGCGAAGTGCTGAAGCTCGGCGCGCGCAGCGCCTAAGCCGCTTCCCGGCTACCCTCGTGGCGAGCGTCTGCCGATGGGCGTGGCACGTGCTGCCGCTTGACCCGCCAGCGCCGTACGTCGCCGCTCGTACCAGCTCGACATCAGCTCCATGGCGATCCAAGCGGCAATGGCACCGACCAGAAGCGCAAGCCTTCCCGCTTCCCAACCCCACTGGTCCGTGATCCAGGCGAACGCCGACGGTGACGCGGCATTGACGATGAGCACCGGTGTCGCGATGCCCCCCAGCACCGCTCCGTACCCCTTCGAGCCGAACAGAGCGAGCGGCACCGCCCCGCGTACGATCGTGATAACCCCCTGAGAGGCGCCCATCAGCAGCGTGAAGATCACGACCAGCGGCAGGCTTCGCGTGCCGAGCATCAGCAGAAGCAGCGATAGCGGCAGGATTCCGACCGCGATGCGGCCCACCGTGATCGCTCGCAGCTTTCTCGCGAACGCGATCTCCACCACCCGCCCACCGAACTGAGCCACTCCCTTCATCGAGGCGACCCATACCGCGACCGCGGTGGTCAGTCCGGCGGCCTCGAGCAGCGGAACGAGCTGCACCGAGACGACGCCGAACACGAAGCCGTTGAGCGACATGACCAGCGCGAACAGCCCGATGGCGACGGAGCGGGCACGCCCTTCGAGCGGAGGCTCTTCCGTCGCCTGCCGGGCCGCACCGGCTGGTTGAGCCGGGCCCTCGGATGCCTCTCGGCGCGAGAGTCCGAACCAATGCAGCGGCAAGCACACCGCCAGGTTGATCACCGCGAAGAGGACGAGGGTCTGTCGCCATCCCACTCGCTGATCGAGGGCGTAGCCAATCACCCAGAACACCGAGGAGGCGAACGCGCCGAAGAGGGTCAGATACGAGATCGCCGACCGCCCCCGGGAGGGCGTGACCTGCACCAGTGCCGCGAAGGCGGCATCGTACAGGCACATCCGCATGCCGAGGCCGAGGAACGCCCAGACCACCAGGTACACCGGCTCGTTGCGGACGTGCGCGAGGGCGAAGAGGCCGGCCCCCACGAAGACGCTGCCGAGGCTCATCACGGTACGAGCCCCGTGTCGATCGATCGCTCGCCCCACCGTCGTCGATACGAGGCCCATCACGAGCAGCGCGACGGTGAAACCCAGGAACACGAACCCCCGGCTCCAACCGGTGTCCTGGCTGATCGGCCCCGCGAGCACGCCGAGACAGTAATAGCTCGTCCCCCAGGCGGTGATCTGGGTGATGCCGAGCGCGACGACCGCGCCCGCCATGGGGCCGGTGAGACGAGGCTTGAATCGCATGGCGACTACTCTACGGAATGCGGCTTGACATATCAATCCACACTTCGATATCTTTCGAAATGTAGCGAGCGGTCAGGGAGGCTTCCCCTATGGGACAGGACAAGGTGGTGGCCAGTTCGTGCGGTGGCGATGGTGGTCCCGGGCCGATACCGACGGCACGGGGTGAGCTGCCCATCGCGGTGATCGGCGCCGGCCCGGTCGGTTTGGCGGCCGCGGCCCAGCTCGCGGCCAGGCGCCAGCGGTTCCTGGTCCTGGAAGCCGGCCCGGCGGTGGGGACACATGTCAGCGCCTGGGGTCACGTCCAGGTCTTCTCGCCGTGGCGCTACAACGTCGATCCCGCCGCCCGGTCCCTGCTCCGCCGCGCCGGATGGGTGGAGCCCGCCGGCGATGCGCTGCCGACCGGCGCCGAGCTGGTCATCAACTATCTGCAGCCGCTGGCGAAGCTACCGGACATCGCGCCCAATCTCCGGTTCGGGACACGAGTGCTCGCGGTGGCTCGCGCCAGTCACGACAAGATGAAGTCGGCGGGTCGCGAGCAGGCGCCCTTCGAGATCCGGATCGGGACCTCGGCGGCCGAGGAGAGCTTGCGGGCCAGAGCCGTGATCGATGCCTCGGGCACCTACGGGTCCCCCAACCCGCTCGGGGCCAACGGTCTCCGGGCCATCGGCGAAGGCGGGGGCCGGCGGCAGATCTTCTCTGGCATCCCGGATGTGCTCGGAAACGACCGCGTCCGCTACGCCGGCCGATCCGTGGCCGTGGTCGGGAGCGGGCATTCGGCCTTCAATGCGCTGCTGGACCTGGCTCAGCTGTCGACGACCGAGCCGGGCACGACCATCACCTGGGTCGTGAGACGAGACGACGTCGCGGCTGCCTATGGAGGAGGGGCGGCCGATGCGCTGCCGGCGCGAGGCGCCCTCGGAGCCCGACTCCGGGCTCTCGTGGATGCGGGTCAGATTCGCCTCGTCGCGGGTTTCCGCACCGCCGTCGTGGAACGCACGACGGAGAAGATCGGCCTTCGTGACCCCGATGGGCGGGCGCTGGGACCGTTCGACGAGATCATCGCCGTCACCGGGTTCCGGCCGGACCTGGCCATGCTGAGCGAGCTTCGGCTGGACCTCGATCCGATTGTCGAGAGCCCGCGGGCGCTGGCTCCCCTGATCGACCCGAATGTCCATAGCTGCGGGACGGTGCCGCCGCATGGCGCCGAGGAGCTGCGGCAACCCGAGCCCGGCTTCTACATCGTCGGCATGAAGAGCTACGGGCGAGCCCCGACGTTTCTGATGCTGACCGGCTACGAGCAGGTGCGCTCGGTGGTCGCGGAGCTGACGGGCGATCTGGTGGCGGCTCGCCGCGTGGAATTGACCCTGCCGGCCACCGGGGTCTGTTCCACCACGCCCGGCGCCGCTGAAGCGACCAGCTGCGCTCCGGTCGCCGCCGAGTCACCGGCCGGCTGTTGCGGCGCTCCCACGCCGACGTTGATCGGCGGACTGGGTCGGACGGTGCGATGAAGACGATCGCGCGTCTTCCGCTGTCCCAGCTCCAGGCGAGCGACGAGCACGTCGACGCGTTCAAGGCCCTGGCCCACCTGTCACGGCTCCAGGTGTTCTTCTGCCTGGTCCGCGCGGGAAAGGAGCTGTCGGTCGGCGAGATTCAAGCCGAGCTCGAGATCCCCGGTCCGACGCTGTCCCACCACCTCGATGTCCTGCGCCGGGCCGGTCTCCTCGAGAACCGCAAGGAAGAGCGTTACATCTACTATTCCGTCAAGCGGGATTCGGTGACGGCGCTGGTTCGCCTGCTCACCGCCTGCTGCTAGGAGGGTGCCATGAGCGCCAAGGTCCATCTGCACATGCACGTGTCCGACCTGGGCAAGAGCCGCGTGTTCTACGAGAAGTTCCTCGGCGCCGACCCGGTGAAGATCAAGCCCGGCTACGTGAAGTTCCTGCCCGATTGGGCGCCGGTCAATCTCGCGCTCTCCGCGGGCGGCGCCGACGGAGAAGGCACCGTGAACCACGTCGGCGTGCAGGTTGACGCGGTCGATACCGTCATGACCCATCTCGCCCGGGTGAAGGCCGCCGGCCTGCCGGTTCGCGAGGAGATGGGTGTCGACTGCTGCCACGCCAACCAGGACAAGTTCTGGGTCCGTGATCCGGACGGGGTCCAGTGGGAGGTCTACCATCTCAACTACGACCTGGAGGGCGAGGACGACAGCTCGCCGGTCAAGGGCGCCGCGCTCCCACTGGCCAAGCGCAACGCCTGCTGCTCCTCCTGAGAGCCGGGATCGGCACTCCCGAGGTCGTGGCGTGAGCGACCGGCCGAGTCTCGCCCGTCGGCTCGTGGCCGAAGGCGTCGGGACCGCCATGCTCCTCGCCACCGTCATCGGGTCGGGAATCATGGCCGAGCGGCTCTCGGGCGGTAACGTGGCGGTCGCCCTGCTCGCCAACACGATGGCAACCGGTGCCGCCCTGGTGGCGCTCATCCTGACGTTCGGGCCGATCTCCGGCGCCCATTTCAATCCAGCGGTCACCCTGGCGGACGCGTCGCAGGGCGGTCTGCCGTGGTCCGACGTGCCTGCCTACCTCATCGCCCAGATCGTCGGCGCCTTCACCGGTGCCGCGGCCGCGCACGTGATGTTCGAGTTGCCTCTTTTCTTCGCCTCGCAGCATGCCCGGTCCGGCCCCGCCCAGATGTTCAGCGAGTTCGTGGCGACGTTCGGGCTCCTGGCCGTCATCTGGGGGTGCGCGCGCACTCGGTCTCCGATCGTACCGTTCGCGGTGGCCGCCTACATCACCGCCGCCTACTGGTTCACCGCCTCGACGTCCTTCGCGAATCCGGCGGTGACCCTGGCGCGCGCGGCATCGGACACGTTCGCCGGCATCCGCCCCGCAGACGCGCCCGGGTTCATCATCGCGCAGCTACTGGGCGCCGGGGCCGCCACCGCGCTCTTCCGGTGGCTGGTGCCGAGCCTTCCCGCGACGGCTCGTGATGTCGTCGTGCGCGGTCGATGAGGGCTCTCGCGCCCGGTGGATCGGCATGGCTGGCTGCGATCTGCATCTCGCGCGTCGGCTCGTTCATGGTCTACATCGCCTACGCCGCGACCCTGCCGGTCCTGCAGCGAGAATGGCATCTGTCCGGGACCGCGGCGGGAACCATCGCGTCGGCATTCCAGGTCACCTATGCCGTCTCCCTGATGGGCTGCTCGAGCCTCGCCGACCGCGTGGGCGCTCGCCGGGTGTTTCTCGCCGGCACGGTGACGTCGGCGGTCGTGGCGGCCGTCTTCGCGATGTACGCGCGGGACTACTGGTCGGGCCTCTGGCTCTATACGCTGCTGGCCCTGACGCAGGGGAGCATGTACACGACCGGCATTCTCCTCGTCGCCGAGAACGTGCCCGTCGAGCGGCGAGGTCGAGCCATGGGCGCCTATCTGGCCGGCCATTCCCTCGGTCTGGCCGTGGCGTTGATGCTGGCGGGTGCCGCCATTCCGCGGGGCGGTTACGTGCTCGCGTTCTGGCTTCTCGCGGTCGGGTCCATCGTCGGTGGTGCGGTCGCCTGGATCGCAGTCCGCTCGACCGCCAACGTCATCACGTCACGGGCCGCGGGTCAGCGGTTTGTCGGCGAGGTGCTCCGCAACCGGCCGGCCATGCTGCTGATCGCGGGCTACACCTTCCACTCCTGGGAGCTGCTGGGCATGTGGGCGTGGACGCCCGCGTTCCTGGCCGCGTGCTTCGTGGCCGCCGGCGCGGAGCTGAGCCGCGGCGCCGGTCTCGGCGCCTACATGACGTCGCTGTTTCATCTGACCGGGATGGTGGCGGCATTTCTCGCCGGGGTGTTCGCCGACCGGTTCGGGCGCACGCCGATCATCCTCATCATGGCGGCCGTCAGCGCCGCCTGCTCGCTGGTCTTTGGATGGCTCATCGGAGCTTCTCTGGCTCTGATCGTCAGCGTGGGCCTCATCTATGGCTTCGCGGCCCTGGGAGACTCGCCGATCTATTCCACCGCGATCACCGAGGTGGTCGCCCCCGCCTACCGCGGCTCCGCGCTGGCCCTGCGGTCCCTCCTGGGCTACGGAGCCGGAGCCATCGCGCCCCTGCTGTTCGGCGCCATCCTCGACTGGCACGGGATCCAGACTGCCGGTGCCTGGGGTTGGGCTTTCGTGAGCCTCGGTCTCGCCGGGCTCGGCGCCGTCTTCTCGGCCATTCTGCTGTACCGGACGACGGGGGCCCGGGTCCTGCACCGAGGCCCGGCGCACCGAGACTCCGCGCTCGGCGTGTCCTCGCGATGACCACGCCCCCGATCCTCACCCGGATCGCCACCGCGGCGGATGCCGAGGCCATTGCCGCGATCTACAACCAGGGCATCGCCGACCGGATCGCGACCTTCGAGACCGAGCCCCGGACCGCGGAACAGATCGCCGCGTTGCTCGCCGACAAGGGCGACCGGTACCCTACGGTGGTGGCCGAGCGGGACGGGCGGCTCGTGGCCTGGGCCGGCGCGGGGGCATATCGGAGCCGGCCGGCCTATTCGGGCGTGGCGGAGCACTCCGTCTACGTCGCCCGCGCGGCTCGCGGCACCGGGGCCGGCCGCGTCACGTTGAACGCGCTGTGCCAGCTCTACGCCGAGCGAGGGTTCTGGAAGATCGTCTCGCGGATCTTTCCCGAGAACATCGCCAGCCTCACCCTCCACGAGAAGTGCGGCTTCAGGGTGGTGGGGGTCTACCACCGCCACGGCAAGCTCGAGGGACAGTGGCGGGACTGTGTCATCGTGGAGCGATTGCTCGACCGAGCCGGTGACGTCGAGCCACCTTGAGGCCGGCGCGCCTCGTCGTCTGCATCTGCATCGCGCAGGTCTGCGCCCAGATCGGCGCCTACACGTGGCCCGCGTTGCTCCCCGAGTTCATCGCGGGCTGGCACCTCACGAACCGTGAAGCCGGCTGGATCACCGGCCTCTTCTACGCCGCCTACACGCTCTCCGTCCCGATCCTCGTCACCCTGACCGACCGGGTGGACCCGCGGGCGGTCTATCTGACCGGGGTCGCGATGACCATTGCCAGTCACTGGGGCTTCGCCGCCTTTGCCGAGGGCTTCTGGACGGCCGCCGCGCTGCGCGCGCTGGCCGGCATCGGCTGGGCCGGGACGTACATGACCGGGCTGAAGCTACTCGCGGATCGCGTGGATGCCACGCTGATGTCCCGCGCCGTCGCGGGACACGCGGCAAGCATCGGCGTCGCGGGCTCACTGTCGTTCGTGTTCGCGGGGGCGTTGAACGGCAGCGTGGGATGGCGAGGCGCCTTCGTGGCCTCCGGCATCGTCGCGCTGGTCGGATGGCTGATCATTGTCTTCTTTGCCCCTCCGCGAGACACGTCCCGCGATACCCGCAGCCAGGGGGCTCTGTTCGACTTCCGGCCGATCCTCCGCAACAGGTCCGCGATGGCCTATGCGCTCGCCTACTGCGCGCACACATGGGAGATGAACGCCCTGCGCGGCTGGGTCGTGGCCTTCCTGGCCTACGTACTTGCGGCGACCGGAGACGGGAGCGGGTGGATCGGCCCGACCGTGGTCGCCACCATCATGGGGTTCATCGGCACGTGGGCCAGCGTCGCCGGCAACGAAGCGTCCATCCGTCTCGGTCGCCAGCGCCTCGTGCGTCTCTCCATGCTGTCGTGCGCCGTGTTCGCGGCCGGTATCGGCTTCCTCGGGGCTCGCTCCTATCCCCTCGCCACCGTCCTCGTGCTCGTCTACGGATTGCTCATCTGGCTGGATTCCTCGTCGCTCACGGCGGGGGCGGCGGGCAGCGCCGACCCTCGTCGTCGCGGCGCGACCCTCGCGGTGCACTCGATGGCCGGCTACGCGGGTGGCTTCGTGGGGCCCGTCGTCATCGGGTCGATTCTCGACCTGGGTGGTGGCATGTCCCCGCTCTCGTGGGGTCTGGCGTTCCTGCACATCGCGGTCATCGGGCTCATCGGGCGATTCGCCTTCGTGACGCTGGCGCCCCGCGACCTCGTCGGCGACAGAGCCGGCCGGTAGCCGAAGCCGGACCGTCGCCAGGCGCAATCGCCGGCGCTTCGGGTCAGTCGGTCTCGATGGGCAAGCTGGAGTCCTCTGCCCACTCGCTCATCGAGCCGTCGTAGAGGGTGAGGTCGTCGAAGCCCAGCTGATGAAGCAGGAAGAGGTCGATGGTCGCGGAGATGCCGGCGCCACAATAGGCGATGACCCGTCGGTCGGGAGTGACTCCAGCCGCATCGAATCGGGCCAGGGCGTCGGCCGGCGAGACGAAGCGCCCGGTCGTGGGATCGACCAGGCTCGTCGCCGGCACATTGACCGAGCCCGGTACGCGCCCGGGTCGGCGGTAGGGCGACGGCCCGAGCCCCTGATAGGATTGCGGGGCCAGTGTGTTCATCGTGACGGTGCGCGAATCGTGGATCGCCGCCTCGACCGCCACCTTGTCGACAACGAGCGCGGGCCGGGAGCGCGGGATGAACGTGGTCGGCAGATACCGCTTCGGCTCACCGCACTCGATCGGCCGGCCCTCGGCCTGCCAGATGTCGAAGCCGCCATCGAGTACCGACACCCGATCGAAGCCGAGCGCGCGCAGCATCCACCAGACCCGGGTCGCCCACATCATCGAGCCGATGCTGTACAGGACGACGTGGCAACCGTCGCCGAGCCCGTGACGGCCGAAGGCCAGGGCCAGCTGCTCGACGGATGGCATCATGAACATCAGGTGCGTGCCGGAGGCGGACAGCTCGCCCTGCAGGTCGAGGAAGTCGGCGCCTGGAATGTGGCCGGCGAGGAACGTTTGCCGGCCCGACACCACCTCGTACGGGACGGCCGAGCCGGCCGGGGCAGGCTCCAGATAGGTCGTGCAGTCGTAACAGCGCAGATCGCCCCGCCCGAGCCGGGCCGCGAGGGCGTCGGTGGAAATCAGGGCGTCGGGATCGCGGATCTGTACCATGCCAGCCTCTGCGCTGAACTCTGCCACAACGTGCGGACCGTGCGGAGCGGGAAGACTGGATGACAGGCTAGTCCGGGCCCGGCCCCGGCACGGCGCACTCGCGGGCAGGACGTTTCGTCAACGGGTTCGCGCCAGGACGGAGCACGTCGATCCCCCAGCCGACGTCGAGCGGCTCGCCAAGCCAGCGCGCACACGAGGTGCGCGCGTGGATCGTCAGGCCCAGCGCGAGTGCTCCTCGTCGATCGCCGCGACCGGATCCGCCGGTGGCAGTGGCGGCGGGACCTCCGGCAGCGGTCGGCCATCCCGCGCCCGCGATTCAGTCGCGCGCGGAAAAGCTGTCAAGCGGAAAGACGGCTGGCTAACCCCCGTAGAACACGTTCGGCCCCAGCTCCTTCAGCCACAGCGTGGCATCGTCCGCGCGGCCCTCGATGGCCCCGCCCTGCCCCGCGTCCACCACCTCGCCGACGAAGACCGAGTGGTCGCCCTTCTCGACGGTATCCACGAGGCGGCATTCGACGTAGGCGGGTGTGCGCTCGAGCACGGGGGCGCCGGTGCTGCCCCAGCGGAAGGGCTCGCCCGAGATGGTCTGGTTCTCGCGCACCGCCGGCTTGAAGAAGGTGAAGGCCATCGCCTGCTGGCCCTTGCCGAGCATGTTGAGCGCGAAGGCCTTCGAGTCCTTGATGAGCGCGTGCGCGTGCGAGTCGGCCTTGACACCGACCGCCACCAGTGGTGGGGCGAACGAGGCCTGGGTGACCCAGTTCACCGTCGCGGCCGCGACCGCGTCGTCCTTGCCCTTCGCGGTCAGCACGTAGAGGCCGTAGGGGATCATGCGCAGCACCGTCTTCTTGACGTTGGCATCCATGGTGGGCTCCTGGGCGCTCTCCTGGAAAATGGTTGTGCCGCCGATTCTGCCACCGCGCCGGCGACGTGTCGACCCGCCGGTTGACCGCCTCGGAGATTCGTGAAAGGCTGTCCGCCATGCCGGCCCGGAGCGGAGCCGAGTACGTCGAATCGATCCGGAAGCAGCCGCCGTGCGTCTACCTCGGTGGACGGCGGATCGCCGACGTCACCGCGGAGCCGGTCTTCGTCGAGCCGATTCGCGCCATCGCCGAGCAGTACGACATGCAGAGCGACCCCGCCTACCGCGACGTGATGACGTATCCCTCGCCGAGCAGCGGGCAGCCGGTGTCGACCTCGTTCCTGATCCCGCGCTCGCGCGAGGAGCTGGTCCGGAAGCGCAAGCACTTCAAGCTGCGCGCGGACCACAACTTCGGCTTCATGGGCCGCTCGCCCGACTTCATGAACCAGTTCGTCACCGGCTGGCACCTGATGGCCGATCGCTTCGCCCGGGCCGGCGCCCGCTTCGGCGAGAACGCCACCCGCTACTACGAGCACGTGCGCGAGCGCGACCTGTTCCTCACCCACATGCTGATCAACCCGCAGATCGATCGCAGCAAGACCTCGGCGCAGCAGGAGGACCCCTACCTGCATCTGGGGCGGGTGCGCGAGACGTCCGACGGCATCATCGTGCGCGGGGCCAAGATGCTGGGCACGATGGCCCCGATCACCGAGGAGGTGGCGGTGATTCCCTTCGGCGGCGTTCCGCCGGGCGACGACGCCTACGCGCTGGCCTTCGCGATTCCCTCGGCCACGCCCGGGCTGACCTTCATCTGCCGCGAGACGGTGTCGTCGCTGCCCCGGTCGCGCTTCGACCATCCGCTGTCGAGCCGCTTCGAGGAGATGGACTGCATCGCGGTGTTCGAGGACGTGCTGGTGCCCTGGGACCGCGTGATGGTCGACGGCAGCCCGGGGAGCGCCGAGATCATCAACACGATGGGCGCGGACTACGGCGCGCTGATCAATCTGCAGACCGCCGCGCGCATGCTGAGCCAGCTCGAGTTCTTCTGCGGGCTCGGCATGAAGGTGGCCGACGCGATCGGGATCACCGGCTTCCTCCACGTGCAGGAGAAGCTGGGCGAGATGCTGAGCCAGATGGAGATCGCCCGCGCGGTGTTCTACGGCTCGGAGGCCATGGCCCAGCAGTTGCCGAGCGGGGTGTGGGTGCCGGGCGGGCACGGCCTGCGCGCGTTTCATCTGCAGACCGGCAAGGTGTACAGCCGCTTCGTGGAGATCGTGCAGAGCCTCGCGGCCGGCGGCTTCTTCTACGCCCCGAGCGAGGCGGATCTGCAGAATCCCGAGCTGCGGCCCTACATCGATCGCTACGTGCGCGGGCGCGCGGGCGTGTCGGCCGAGGAGCGCATCGCGCTGTTCAAGCTGGCGTGGGACGCGACCGGCGAGGCCTTCGCGCAGCGGATGGCCCAGTACGTGCGCTTCTACTCCGGCGACCCGATCCGCTTGACCGCGGGGTTCTACGCCCAGTACGACAAGCGGCCGCTGTTCGACCTGGTCGATCGTGCGCTGGGCCGGCTCGACGGCGTGCCGCTGCCGATCACCCCCGACGACCCCGGCGCGCCCATCCCCTACCAGCCGGGCACGCGCGGCATGGCCGGCACCTACGCCGCCACGTCCCTGCCCACGAACCCGTAGCCCCGGAAGGGGGGCAAAGCCCCCTCCGGGTTACAGATATCGCGTCGGCCAGTTGATCGTGCGCCACATGTGCGCCGCCGGGCTCTGGTCGAAGCCGAGCCCCTCCTTCGGCTGGCGGAAGTGGCGTCCCACCACGTCGGTGAACTCCTCGAGCTCCACCTTCACGGAGGGATCGAACGCGTAGAGGTCGTTCACCGTGATGAGCCGCGAGGTCATGTACCACTTGTGGTCCCGGGCGTACCGGTAGGCTTCCTGGATGTGCGGCTCCGGCACGTAGTCGGCGCCGAACAGCTTCACGTAGAGCTCGGGATACTTGTAGCCGACCGACTCGTCCGGGAAGAAGCGCAGGGCCTGGTGGTAGCGGATGCCCCAGGCGACCTCCTCGTCGACGTAGGGCTCGAGCAGCTGCGCGCTCCAGTAGCCGTGGTCGCTGCGGATGAAGCCGGCGATGGCGATGTCGTGCAGCAGGCAGGCCAGCACGATCGGCTCGGGAAGCCCGTTCTTCATGGCCAGCCGCGCGCTCTGCATCAAGTGGGCGGAGGGGCCGAAGCGGAGCCGGAAGAAGTCGAAGAGCGTCGGCTTGTCCGGCATCTTCGGGAGGCGGGGGTCGTGGCCCATCATGTAGAGCCGGCCATCGTCCGGCGGGCGGGTCACCGGCTGGCGCGGATCGCGCTCCCCCGAGGTGAAGATCACCGACTTCACCACGACCCGGTCGAGCTCCTGGCTCAGCGCGTGCTCGGCGGCCTCGGCCTGCTGCAGCGTCGTCATGAGGGTTCCTCCCGCGTACGATCTTCGTCTGCCGCGCCGCCACGTGTCAAGTTGCCGGGGACGTAAATCCCACCCGGTACTTCCGTCAGACCGGCAGCCGTCCACTCGGGAATTCCTCGATCCGCATTCGATTCGAGACGCGCGGCACACGCCTTGCTGCCCATTTCGGAAGCGCATCCACCGAAAGGAGAAATCATGCGACCCCCTATGTCGATGACCCTCGCAACGCTCGCGCTGCTGGCCGTGCTGGGCCCGTCCGCCAGCCCCGCTCAGCAGCGCTGCGCCGACGTCGAGTCGGCCAAGATAGCACTGAAGGCGAAGCCGGCGGGCCGGCAGCCGATGGCGGCGCGGAGTCAGGACGTGCAGGCCCCGCGGAATCAGGACGTTCAGGCGCCCCGCAACCAGGATATCCAGGCCCCGCGGAATCAGGACATTCAGGCGCCCCGCAACCAGGATATCCAGGCCCCGCGGAACCAGGACATCCAGGCCCCGCGGAGTCAGGACATTCAGGCCCCGCGGAGCCAGGCCGCGCAGCTCGTAAAGGAGGCGGAGGCCGCGTGCAATTCCGGCAACACCGCGCTCGCGAGCGAGAAGGCCCGGGCGGCCATGTCGCTCATCGATCGCTGACATGAGTGACTCGAGCATCACGAACGTCGAGTCGCGCCACTCCCGACGAATTCGAGCCAACGGCCCGTGAACCGGGACCGCGGTTGAGTATGACGCGCTCGTCGGGCTATCCTCGGCTCATGTCGACCCTCTCACGCATCGCGGTAGTCGCCGCCACGGCGTGGCTCACCGCCGCCTCGCTTCCGGCCGTCGCCCAGACTGGATCGACCGACGTCTCGCAGAAGGCGTCCGATACGGTCGAGGCCATCAAGAGCTATTCGATGGAGAAGAAGGACGAGGCCGTCGCCTACGCGAAGAAGGTCGGCGCCGACGTCGACACGCGGATCAAGGAGCTGAAGGCGGAGGCCGCCCGCCAGACCGGCGAGGCCAAGGCCAAGTCGGACGCCCTCATCAAGGACCTCGAGGCGAAGCGGGCGCAGGCCGGTCGGAAGGCGAGGGAGATGAGTCACGCCACCAAGGCCTCGTGGGACAAGACCAAGGACGCCTTCGCCGAGGCCTACCGCGAGGTGGCCGCGGCGTATGACCGGGCGGCGGCCGAGATCAAGAAGTAGCCGCGCGCTGGTCCCGGCCGTCGGCCTCCTCGCCATCCTGACCGGGCCGGCCGCCGCGGCCGAGCCCCGTGTCGACTGCCGGAGGGCCACCACCTCCGGATCCATCGAGGCGCTAATCTGCGGTTCATCCCTGCTATCCGCCCTGGACGGGGAGACGGCGCGGCTGCAGGGACTCGTGACCGCATCCGCCACGACCTCGGCCTCCGGCGCCGTGGCTCCGGAGGCCGAGCAGCGCGACTGGCTCGAGCGGCGCGACCGGTGCATGGGTGGCGTGGCTCCCGAGCGGTGCGCGCTCGATGCCTACCTGGGCCGCATCGCGGCCCTGCGCGCGACCAACGACACCACGCGCGGCGAGGCGCAGGGCATCAGCCACGGGCCGTTCGGGTGGCAGTGCGACGACGGCGCCGGCCCGCTGGCCGCCGTCTTCGTGAATTCGGACCCCGCCTTCCTGATCGTGCGGCGCCAGAACGTGGCCCTGACGATGTGGCGCGCGCTCTCGGCCAGCGGCGCCCGCTATCAGGGGCCGGACGACGCGATGTTCTGGGAGCACCAGGGCGAGGTGAGGTTCCGCGAGCGGGCCTCATCCCCCGAGGTGACGTGCACATCCGACCGGAGGACTCGATGACCACCGACCTGAAGCTCCGGGCGCTGCGCGCCCGCCCCGTCCTGGCCCCGTTCCGCCGCCCGCCGGTCAGCGCCAGCGGTGCCATCCCGAAGGCGGCCCTGGTGCTCTTCGACCTCGAGACCGATGACGGCATCATCGGGCGCTCCTACGTCTTCGGCTTCTCGGCCTGGACGCTGCCCGCCATCGTCGGCTGCGCCCAGGGTCTGTTCGCGATGGTGAAGGGCGACGCACTGGCCCCCGCCGAGATCGAGGCGAAGCTGCGTCGCCAGCTCGCCCTGCTCGACCCCAACGGGCTCGTGGGGCTGGCGCTGGCCGGCATCGACATGGCGGCCTGGGACGCGCTGGCCCGGGCGCATCGCGTGCCGCTGGTCACGCTGCTGGGCGGCGTGCCGAAGGCCATTCCCGCGTACAACAGCACCGGGCTCTGGATCCAACCGGTGGAGACGCTCGCGGACGAGGCGGAGGCCCTGCTGGGTGAGGGCTTTCACGCCATCAAGCTGCGGGTAGGACGTGACGACTTCGCCCAGGACCTGGCCGCGGTGCGCGCGGTGAAGCAGCGCGTCGGCGATCGGGCCACCGTCATGTGCGACTTCAACCAGCGGCTGACCGTGAGCGAGGCGATCCGGCGGGCCCGGGCGCTCGACGGCGAGGGTCTCTACTGGATCGAGGAGCCGGTGCGCCACGACGATTACGACGGCTACGCGCGGATCGCGGCCGAGGCGGCGACCCCGATCCAGACCGGCGAGAACCTGGTCGACACGTACGAGATGGCGCGGGCGATCGCGCTGCGGTCCCTCGACTTCGTCATGCCCGACGTGCAGCGCATCGGCGGCGTCACCGGCTGGCTGCGCGCGGCCGCGCTCGCCCACGCGCACGGCATCGAGATGTCGAGCCATCTCTTCCCCGAGTTCAGCCTGCACCTGCTCGGGGTGACGCCCACCTGCCACTGGCTCGAGTTCATGGACTGGGCCGCGCCGCTGCTGCGGGAGCCCGTGCAGGTCAAGGACGGCGTCGCGCGCATCCCGGACCGCCCGGGCGCGGGCATCGAGTGGAACGAGGAGGCGGTGGCCCGCTACTCGGCCTGAGCGCCCTCGGCCGGCGGCTTGTCGCCGCGGATCTGGGCGATCTTGCGGTCGCGATCCGTGGCGAGACGGTCGAGGTCGCGCCGCAGCGCTTCGTTCAGCTGGGCGACCTCCTCGTGGCTCTTCGCCTTCCGCAGCGCGTCCTGGTGGAGGATCTCGCGCTCGGCCACGCGCGACTGGTGGACCTGGCGGGCCTCCGCGATGGCCGCCTTCTGGGCGTCGTCGAGCGGACGGCTCGCCGCGCCGGCCTCCCGGTCCTTGCGGGCCAGCCGCTCCATCGCCAGCTCGTACGCGGTCTTCGGCCGCTCCGCCTCGCTCATGGCGGCAGTGTAGCAGAACGCGTCCTGGGGTATCCTCTAGACCATGCAGATCGTCCCCTCGGTGTGCCCGCACGACTGCACGAGCACCTGCGCGCTGGAGGTCGAGCGCATCGACGCGCGCACCATCGGCCGCGTCCGCGGCTCGCACCGCAACACCTACACGCGAGGAGTGATCTGCGAGAAGGTCGGCCGCTACGCCGAGCGCGTGCACCATCCCGATCGCCTGCTCCATCCGCTGCGCCGCGTGGGGCCGAAGGGCGCCGGCCGCTTCGAGCGGATCGGCTGGGACGACGCGCTCGACCTGGTCGCCGACGCCTTCACCCGTCAGGCGCAGCGGCTCGGGCCCGAGACGGTGTGGCCCTACTACTACGCGGGCACCATGGGTCTGGTGCAGCGCGACGGCATCAACCGGCTGCGCCACGCGATGGGCTACTCGCGCTACTACTCCACGATCTGCGTCACGCTGTCCGACACCGGCTGGGCCGCCGGGGTCGGGGCCAAGCGCGGCGTGGACCTGCGCGAGATCGACGAGCACTCCGACCTGGTGGTGATCTGGGGCGGCAACCCGGTCAACACCCAGGTCAACGTGATGAATCACGCCATGGCCGCCCGCCGGCGCGGAGCCCGCCTCGTGGTGGTGGATCCGTATCGCACCGGCACCGCGGCCCGCGCCGATCTGCACCTGGCCCCGCGCCCGGGCACCGACGGCGCGCTGGCGTGCGGGATCATGCACGTGCTGTTCGCCGAGGGCTTCGCGGACTGGGACTACCTGCGCGCCTACACCGACTGCCCGGACGAGCTGGCCGCCCACGTGGCGAGCCGCACGCCCGCGTGGGCCGCCGCGATCACCGGCCTCCCCGCGGGCGCCATCGTGGACTTCGCCCGGCTCTACGGCGGCACGAAGAAGAGCTTCATCCGCTGCCACCACGGCTTCAGCCGCTCGCGCAACGGCGCGGTGAACATGCACGCGGTCTCCTGCCTGCCCGCGATCACCGGCGCCTGGCGGTACCGAGGCGGCGGCGCGGTCTACGGGCAGACCGCGCTCTATCCGCTGGACCGCACGCTCATCGAAGGCCTCGATCTGGTCGATCCGTCGATCCGCGCCCTGGACCAGTCGCGCCTGGGCCCGATCCTCACCGGCGACCACGCGGCGCTGCTGGGCGGGCCGCCGGTGACCGCGATGCTCGTGCAGAACACGAACCCGGCGATGGTCTGCCCGGAAACCAACCTGGTCCATCGCGGCCTCGCCCGCGAGGATCTCTTCCTCTGCGTGCACGAGCAGTTCCTGACCGAGACCGCCGCCTTCGCCGACATCGTGCTGCCCGCCACCATGATGGTCGAGCACGACGACTTCTACACCGCGAGCGGGCACACCTACTTCCAGGTCGCCAAGAAGGTGATCGAGCCGCCCGGCGAGTGCCGCGAGAACCACCAGGTGATCTGCGCGCTGGCCAAGCGCCTGGGCGCCCGGCATCCCGGCTTCGAGATGACGGCGTGGGAGATCATGGACGAGACGCTGGGCATGTCCGGGATGTGGGACGCGGAGACCAACTGGCAGCGCGGCGGCCAGGATCACGCGCTGCCCTTCGAGACCGCCCACTTCCTCGACGGCTTTCCCACCCCCGACCGGCGCTTCCACTTCAAGCCGGACTGGTCGCGGTACGGCGGGCGCGGGGCCTCGATGCCGACGCTGCCCGATCACTTCGACGTGATCGACAATGCCACCGCGGACAAGCCCTTCCGCCTGGTGGCCGCACCCGCCCGCTCGTTCCTGAACTCCACGTTCACCGAGACGAAGTCGTCGCAGGATCGCGAGAAGCGGCCGACCGCGCTGCTGCATCCCGAGGACTGCGCGGCCCTCGGCGTGACCGCGGGCACGCCGGTGCGCCTGGGCAACCAGCGCGGCGAGACGATCGCGCACGTCGAGCCCCGGCCGGGCCAGCCGCGGGGCGTGGTGGTGGTGGAGGGCGTGTGGCCCAACGGGCGCTTCGCGGGCGGGATCGGCATCAACGCGCTGACCAGCGCCGAGCCCGGCTATCCAAACGGCGGTGCCGTCTTCCACGACACCGCGGTATGGATCCGGCCCATTGACTTGACGGGCGCCGCCCGGCTATAACGCTCCCCACTACGTCACGCCGCGACCAGCGTCGCCGCGGCGGACGCGCTCCACCGGTGGAGGGGTCCGCTCCTGGATACCATCCTGCAGCTCGCCCTCAACGGCCTCGCCGTCGGCTGCATCTACGGCCTGGTCGCCCTCGGCTTCGTGCTGATCTACAAGGCCACCGAGCTGGTGAACTTCGCCCAGGGCGACCTGCTGATGCTGGGGGCCTTCGTCTGCTACATGTTCGTGGTCTGGTACGGCGTGGGGTACTGGGCCGCCTTCGCCCTCGCGGTGGTCATCGTGGGCCTCTTCGGCGCGGTGCTCGACCGCACCGTGCTCCGGCGCGTCATCGGCCAGCCCCAGTTCGCGGTGGTCATGCTGACCATCGGTCTCGGTGCCATGTTCCGGAGCGTCGCCTCGCTCATCTGGGGCTCCGAGATCTACACGCTGCCGACCCCGTTCAGCGCCCAGACCTCCCGGGTCGGCGGCGTCAGCGTGAGCCACGAATACGTGTCGATCATCGTCGGCACGCTGGTGCTGTGCGCGGTGCTCTACGCCTTCTTCACCTACTCGCGGGTGGGCGTGGCCATGCAGGCCGCGTCGCAGAACCAGCTCGCCGCGTACTACATGGGCATCCCGGTGAAGCGGATGTTCTCGCTGATCTGGGCGATCTCGGCCGGGGTGGCCGCCATCGCGGGCGTGCTGCTGGCCCCGGTCTCGCTGATCGACATCAACCTGGGCTTCATCGGGCTCAAGGCCTTCGCGGCCGCGGTGCTGGGCGGCTTCGGATCGATTCCCGGCGCCCTGGTGGGCGGCATCACCATCGGGCTGATCGAGCTGTTCTCGGGCGCGTACCTGCCGCTCGGAGTCAAGGACGTGGCGGCCTACATCGTGCTGCTCCTGGTGCTGGCGATCCGCCCGCAGGGCATGTTCGGGACGGTCGGCCGCAAGAAGGTGTGACCGGGCATGCGCGTCCCGTTCAAGACGACCTACGACCAGGACCTGGGCCTCTTCCAGGATCCGGTGCAGCGCCGGTGGTACGCGGCTCTGCTCGCCGCGGTGATCCTGCTGCCGCTGGCGGTGCCGGACTTCCTGGTCGACATCAGCATGGTGTTGATCTACGGCATCTGCGGCGTCTCGCTGATGGTGCTGGCCGGCTACACCGGGCTGGTGAGCCTCGGCCACGCCGCGTTCCTCGGCATCGGCGCCTACGCGCACGTCTACTTCCTCCAGGACCTGCACCTGCCCTGGATCGTCGCGATGGCCCTCGCCGCCGCGCTGTCCGCGGCCGCCGGGGTGCTGGTGGGGCTGCCCGCGCTGCGCATGACCGGCGTCTACCTGACCATCGCCACGCTCGCCTTCGCGCTGATCATCCAGGAGGTGTTCACGCGCTGGGAGCACGTCACCCACGGGCTGAAGGGCCGGCCGGTGGACAAGCCGGTGATCTTCGGCGTCTCGTTCACCTCGGACCTGGCGTTCTACTACCTGTGCCTGGCCGTGCTCATCGGGGCGCTCTGGCTCACCGCCAACGTGCTGCGCGCCCCCACCGGCCGCGCGTGGGTGGCCATCCGCGACAGCGAGATCGCCGCCCAGTCCATGGGCGTGCACCTGGCCCGCTACAAGACCATGGCCTTCGCCTACTCGGCCGGGCTCATGGGCGCGGCGGGCGCGCTCTTCGCCCACAAGATCGGGTTCCTGGCCCCCGACATCTTCAGCGTGCTGCTGTCGATCCAGTTCCTGTTGATGGTGGTGGTGGGCGGTCTCGGCAGCCTGCACGGCGCCCTCTACGGCGCGGTCTTCGTGGCGATGCTGCCGGTGCTGATCTCGGAGGCGCGCGACAACGTGCCGCAGTGGGCGGGCCACGCGGCGGGCGCGCTCGGCCACGATGCCGGCAACGCGGTGTACCTGGCGCTGGACCGGTTCGTGAAGCAGCCCGGGCTCGAGCCGGGCATCTTCGGCCTGATCCTGGTGCTCTTCATCCTGTTCGAGCCCCTCGGCATCTACGGCCGCTGGCGCAAGCTGCAGGTCTTCTTCTCCACGTTCCCCCTGTACAAGCGCGCCACCTTCCGGCGCCAGAAGACCTACATGCGCTCGGAGCGCCTGCGGTGAGCTTCTTCGCGGCCGACAATCTGGGAATGAACTTCGGCGGCATCCGGGCGGTCGACGGCGTGAGCTTCGCGGTCGAGCGGGGCCAGGTCTTCACCATCATCGGCCCCAACGGCGCCGGCAAGACCACCATCTTCAACCTGGTCTCGCGCATCTACGACGCGAGCGGAGGGCGTCTGCTCTTCCGCGACGAGGACATCACCCGGGTGCCTCCGCACGAGATCGCCCGGCGCGGCATCGCGCGCACCTTCCAGAACATCGAGCTGTTCGAGCACGCTTCGGTGCTGCAGAACCTGCTCCTGGGCCGCCACGCGCACGCTCGCCCGCACCTGGTGCAGGAGCTCCTGTTCCTGCCCGGAGTGCGCGCTCGCGAGCGCGCGCATCGCGAGGCGGCCGAGAAGGTGATCGATTTCCTCGACCTGCAGCCCTACCGCGACAGCCTGGTGGTGAACCTGCCCTACGGGGTCCGCAAGGTGGTGGAGATGGGCCGCGCCCTCTGCACCGAGCCCACGCTCTTGCTGCTCGACGAGCCATCCTCGGGCCTCAGCGTGGAGGAGACCGCGGACATGGCGTTCTGGATCGAGGACATCCGCACGCTGCTCGGCATCACCGTGCTGATGGTGGAGCACGACATGAGCCTGGTGAGCGCGGTCTCGGACCGCGTGCTGGCGCTCAACTACGGGCGCGCCATCGCCTGCGGCAGCTCTCGGGAAGTCCAGGAGCATCCCGACGTGATCAAGGCCTATCTGGGAGGCTGACGGTGGCCGAGGCGCTCCTCACCGTCAGCAACGTCGAGACCTTCTACGGGCCGATCATGGCGCTGCGCGGGGTGAGCTTCCGCGTGCCGGCCGGCGCCATCGTCACCATCCTCGGGGCCAACGGAGCGGGCAAGACCACCATCCTCAAGACGGTCTCCGGGGTGATGGATCCGCAGAAGGGCACCGTCCTGCTCGAGGGCCGCCCGATCCAGGGCCTCGACCCGGACCGGGTGGCGCGGCTCGGGCTGAGCCACGTGCCGGAGGGACGCGAGGTCTTCCCGTTCCTCTCGGTGCGCGAGAACCTGCGCATGGGCGCCTACAACCGCAAGGACACCGACGGGGTGGCCCGGGACCTCGAGATGGTCAACGAGTACTTCCCGGTGCTGCGGGCGCGGGCCGAGCAGCGCGCGGGCCAGCTCTCGGGCGGCGAGCAGCAGATGCTGGCCATCGCCCGAGCCCTGATGGCTCGCCCCAAGGTCATGCTGCTCGACGAGCCCTCGCTCGGGCTGGCCCCCAAGCTGGTCAAGGACATCTTCGAGATCATCCGCCGCATCAATCGCGAGCACGGGGTGACCGTGCTGCTGGTGGAGCAGAACGCCAACGTGGCGCTGCACACCGCGGACTACGGCTACGTGCTGGAGCTGGGTCGCATCGTGATGGAGGACACCTGCGAGCGCCTGCTCGACAAGGACGACATCCGCGAGTTCTATCTGGGCCTCAAGGAATCGAGCGTCCGCGGCACGCGGCGCTGGAAGAGGAAGAAGACATGGCGCTGACCACCGAGCCCGGCCGGGCCGCCCCCGCGGCGCCCGCGCTCGTCCACGGCCACGACACCCTGCCCCGCCTGTTCCGCCACGTGGTGCGGGAACGCGGGGACCGCGTCGCGATGCGGGAGAAGGACCTCGGGATCTGGCGCGGAATCTCCTGGCGCGAGTACGGCGAGCAGGCGAAGCGGGTCGGGCTGGGGCTGGTCGCTCTCGGGCTGCGCCCGCGCGACGTCGTCTCGATCGTGGCCGACAATTCGCCGGAGTGGCTCTACACCGACCTCGGCGTGATGTCGGTGGCCGGGATCCCCAACGGCATCTACACCACCGACTCGGCCCGCCAGGTCGAGTACATCGTCAACGACAGTGGCACCCGCTTCTTCTTCGCGGAGAACGAAGAGCAGCTCGACAAGATCCTGGAGGTGCGGGACCGCTGCCCGGGGCTGGTGAAGATCTTCGTCTACGACATGGAAGGGCTGCACGCCTTCCGCGACGAGCAGGTCATGCCGTTCGCGGCCCTGCTGGAGCTGGGCGCGCGGTACGACCGCGACCATCCCGGCGCGTTCGATCGACTGGTGGACATCGCGCAGCCCGACGATCTGGCGATCCTCGTCTACACCTCCGGCACCACCGGGCCGCCGAAGGGCGCGATGCTCACCCATCGCAACATCCTCTTCCAGCTCGCCTACGCCGACTTCATCACTCCGCTGCGCGAGGGCGACCAGCAGCTGTCCTTCCTGCCCCTCTGTCACGTGGCGGAGCGCACCTTCACCGTCTTCAACCCGCTCTACACCGGCTCGACCGTGAACTTCGCCGAAAGCATCGACACGGTCCCGGAGAACATCCGCGAAGTGGCCCCCGCCCTCTTCTTCGCGGTGCCGCGCATCTGGGAGAAGTTCTACTCGGGGGTGGCCCTCCGCATGCGGGACGCCACCTGGCTGGGCCGCTTCGCCTACGAGCAGGCCTTCCGCATCGGCCGGCGCATCGCGGAGGCGCGCATCGCGGGCCGCCCGCCCTCGGCGTGGGAGCGGCTGGCCTTCCGGGTGGCCGACTTCCTGGTGCTCGACAACGTCAAGCGGTCCATCGGCCTCCATCGCGCGCGCGGAGCCGCGACCGGGGCCGCGCCGATCGCGCCGGATCTGATCCGGTGGTACCTCGCGCTCGGCATCAACATGGTGGAAGTGTACGGGCAGACCGAGAACACCGGCCTGGCCACCGCGATGCCGCCGGACCGCATCAAGCTCGGCTCGGTGGGGGTGGCCCGGCCGGGCACCGAGGTGCGCGTGTCGCCCGAGGGCGAGATCTTGCTGAAGGGCCCCCACGTCTTCAAGGGCTACTACGGCAAGCCGGAGAAGACCGCCGAGACCGTCGTGGACGGGTGGCTGCACACCGGCGACGTGGGCACCATCGACGCCGAGGGCTTCGTGCGGATCACCGACCGCATGAAGGACATCATCATCACCGCGGGGGGCAAGAACGTCACGCCGTCCGAGATCGAGAACCAGCTCAAGTTCTCGCCCTACATCTCGGACGCGGTGGTGATCGGCGACCGGCGCAAGTTCCTCTCCTGCCTCGTGATGATCGACCACGAGACGGTGGCCCAGTTCGCCCAGGAGAGCAATGTGCCGTTCAGCAACTTCGCCTCGCTCTGCCGGGCCCCCGAGGTGCAGGAGCTGATCCGGGGCGAGATCGAGCGGGTGAACCGGCAGCTCGCGCGGGTGGAGACGATCAAGACGTTCCGGCTGATCGAGCAGCTCCTCACCCCGGAGGACGAGGAGCTGACCCCGACCATGAAGCTCCGGCGCACCTTCGTCAACGTGAAGTACAAGGACCTGATCGAGGACATGTACGAAAGGAGCGAGGGATGAAGCGACTACTGGCAATCAGCGTGCTGGCCGCCGCGGTGGCGATCGCCGGAGTGGCCGCCGCCCAGAAGGACACCCGCGGCGTCACCAAGACCGAGATCGTGCTCGGCATGCACACCGACCTCTCCGGGCCCGCCGCCACCTACGGCGTCTCGTCGTCGAACGCGGTGAAGATGCGCTTCGACGAGGCCAACGAGGCGGGGGGCATCCACGGCCGGAAGATCCGGCTGATCGTGGAGGACACCCAGTACCAGGTGCCGCGGGCGGTGCAGGCCGGGGCCAAGCTGTTCAACCGGGACCGGGTATTCGCGATCGTGGCCGGCCTCGGCACCCCGATGAACAACGCCCTGTTCAAGGACCAGTTCGAGGCGGGGATCCCCAACCTCTTCCCGCTCTCGGCCGCGCGCTCGATGTACGAGCCCTTCAACAAGCTGAAGTTCTACGGAGCGGCCAGCTACGTCGACCAGGTCCGCGCCGGCATCAACTACTTCGTGACCAAGAAGGGCAAGAAGGCCCTCTGCGTGATGTACCAGGACACCGACTTCGGCAAGGAGGTGCTGGACGGCGTCCAGATGCAGGCCGAGAAGATGAAGCTCAAGATCGTGGAGACCACCGCCCACAAGCCCACCGACCAGGACTTCAGCGCGCAGATCACCAAGCTCAAGGGAGCCGGCTGCGACCTGGTGGTGCTGGGCACGATCGTGCGCGACTCCATCGTGCCGTACGCCACCGCGCGCAAGATCGGCTGGACCGACGTGGACTTCCTCGGCTCCGCGGCCACCTACGATCTCTTCGTGGCCGCCGCCCAGGGCGGGGTGACCGAGGGCCTCTACGCGATGGGCCTCACCGCGATGCCCTATCGCGACACGCTAAGCCCCGAGGCCCAGAAGTGGTTCGACCGCTACAAGGACCGCTACAAGGTCGATCCGAACATCGGCGCGATCTACGGGCACGTGGCCGCCGATCTCACCGTGACCGCGATCGAGAAGACGGGGCCCGAGCTGAACACCGACACGTTCGTCAAGGCGATGGAGTCGATCAAGGGCTACCACGACATCTTCAACGGCCCCGAGGTCAGCTTCGGCCCCGACAAGCACCAGGGCGCGAACTCCTCGTTCCTGGCGGTGGTGAGGGGCGGGCGCTGGGTGCGCCTGACCGACCCGCTGTCCTTCTA
>DATFYA010000053.1 GCA_035315345.1 Candidatus Methylomirabilota bacterium | reverse complement strand
CCACCGTGAAACCGGCCCGCTCCAGCTCTGCGAACAGCGCGACATTCCGCGGCGCGTCGCGCGGACTGTTGTGCCTTCCGCCGTTGGTCTATGCGGCCATCACATCTATTCCCTATTACGCAATCGTTGCTGATCGGCCGGCAGGCTGGAACAACTCCACAGGATTGCCGTGCAGGGTCCTCTACTTGAATCTGCTTGCCCAGCACTTTGGAAGGCGATCGAGCGCTGAACGTCTTTGACCTGGTATCTAACGCAAGACGTCGGCTCCGCATCGAGCGCTTTCGTTTGACTCATGGCCCCTGGCGACTCCCGCGTGTTACACAGACCTGGATATTTCGCGTACGGATGGATAGCGGGTGCGCCCGGCCCCACCCGGGTCTTCGCGCGACGGGTTCCCTGTGGTGCGACTCACGCTCGCTGAAGGGGGATCCTCCGGTTAGCCCTGGGTTGCGGAATCGGTCCTCGGATCGCGGCCGGCGGGCGCGCTTTCCCGCTTCGGAATCACGCAGAAGCCCTGGGCCTCGATGCCCAGCGCCGGGTTCAGCTTGCTGCGGAAGTTCTCGAGTGCGACCGCGGCGCTGAGCTCCACGATCTGGCTCTCGTCGAGCAACGACCGCAGGCGGGCGAAGAGCTCGTCGGTCACCCGCTGGCCGGTAATGGTCATCGCCTCCGCGTACTCGAAGGCGGCGCGCTCCAGCGATGAGAAGCGCGCGCTTTCACGCCAGGTCGGCACCTCGGCGATCTTCGCCTCGTCCGCTCCCGCCTGCATCCCCCGGGATGCGTTGATGTCGATTCAGAAGGGACAGCCGTTGATCAGCGCGACCCGGAGGTAGATCAGGGGCAGCAGCGGCGCAGGCAGCCGACCGGACTTCTCGATCGACGCCCCGAGCTGCTTCGCGGCGCGCAGTACGGGCGGGCAGTGAGCCAGGACCTTGGTGGTATTGAGCAGCCCGCCGAAGACCGCCCGCTCCCGCTCGAAGACCTCCCTGAGGGTCGGGTCGCCCCCGTCGTCCTCGATCTCGCGAACGCGGGGCACCGGCTAGCCGCCGACCGTCTTCCGGATGCTGCCCATGTGGTCGTTGATGTGGTTGATCAGGATGCTCTCGACGACTTGCTGCGTCGTCATGGGCGGCATGCCGGCCATCACGGTGCCGCTCGCGTCCAGCTCGGCGTCCGAGAAGCCGCGGACGATCGCCGCCGCGGCGGCCGCGCCCTTCTGGTGCAGCGCGAGGGTCTCCGCCTTGGTGCAGCCGGCGAAGTCCTTGGCGTGCTTGGCGTTCATGTCGTTGAGGATGGCCAGGGTGAAGTTGGGGATCGACTGCCCGGCGGCGACGGTCTTGGCGATACCGGCGATCGGCTCGTGCCCCCCGGCCACGTGATGGGCGGTGACGCCCACCGACCACTTCTCGGCATCGGTCGTCTTCTTCCAGTCGGCGTCGGAGAGTCGGTTGAGGGTGGCGGTCATCTCGGCGGCCTTGGCCTCGTACTGCTTTGCCAGCGACTCGGCACGTGCGCCCATGAGTGTCCTCCTCGCGTGAAGGGTGTTCGAACCGCCCGAAGTATACACACGCGGGCCGGAGCATTCTATAATCAGCCCCCAGCAATCCTCACGTGGACTGCGGGAGGAGGTGAGTCTCATGGCCAAGGGCCGGAGCATGCAGAAGGAAAAGAAGAAGCCGAAGAAGAACAAGAAGTAGGTCGCGTGGCGCGTTCGCTGCTGCTGAGCTGTGAGATGGTCGGCAAGGCCTACGGCACCCGGTCCCTCTTCGAGGGGCTCTCGTTCGGGCTCTTCGAGGGGGACCAGGTGGGTCTCGTCGGTCCCAACGGCGCCGGCAAGTCCACCCTGCTGAGGATCCTGGCCGGGATCGAGCCGCCCGATCGGGGTCGGCGCGCGCTCCGGAGCGGGATCCGGGTCGGCTACGTGCCGCAGGATCCGGTCTATCCGGCCGGCGGCACCGTCGAGGAGGTCGTCGCGGCCTCGCTGACGACGGTCGACGAGACGGACCGGCCGGCCCGCGTGGCCCAGGCGCTCGGACGCGCCGGCTTCGCGGACGGCCGGGCCGAGGTGGCGTCGCTGTCCGGCGGCTGGCGCAAGCGCCTGGCCATCGCGCGCGAGCTGGCCGGCGAGCCGGACATCCTGCTGATGGACGAGCCCACCAACCACCTCGACCTCGAGGGCATCCTCTGGCTCGAAGCGCTGCTGGAGGACCGGGCGCGCGCCTGCCTCGTGGTCAGCCACGACCGGTACTTTCTCGAGCACGTGGCCACCCGCATGCTGGAGGTGAGCCGCGTCTATCCCGCGGGCCTCTTCGAGTCCGACGGGGGCTATCACGAGTTCCTGGTCCGCCGCGACGAGTTTCTCGCCGGCCAGACCGCCTACGAGGACTCGCTGGCCAACACGGTGCGGCGCGAGATCGAGTGGCTGCGCCAGGGCGCCAAGGCGCGCTCGACCAAGGCGAAAGGCCGCCTCAAGGAGGCGGACCGGTTGATCGAGGAGCTGCGCGAGAGCCGGGCCCGCGGCGCGACGCGTACCGCCGACATCGACTTCACCGCGTCCGGACGGCGCTCGCGCAAGCTGCTGGTCGCGCGGGGCCTCGCGAAATCCTTCGGGGAGCGGTCCCTGATCCGCGATCTCGATCTCCGGATCGCGCCGGGCACGCGGATCGGCGTGGTGGGGCCCAACGGCAGCGGCAAGACCACGCTGCTCGACCTGCTGGCCGGCGCGCTCGCGCCGGACGCGGGCGAGATCGAGCGCGCCGACGGCCTGCGCATCGTGCGCTTCGAGCAGCAGCGCGCCGGGCTCGACCCCGAGCAGCCGCTGCGCCGGGCATTGGCTCCCGAGGGCGATAGCGTGCATTTCCAGGGGCGAGTCCTCCACGTGGCAGCCTGGGCCAAGCGGTTCCTCTTCTTGCCCGAGCACCTCGAGGTGCCGGTGGGCCGGCTGTCGGGCGGCGAGCAGGCGCGCATCCACATCGCGCGCCTGATGCTGGAGCCCGCCGATCTGCTGATCCTGGACGAGCCCACCAACGATCTCGACATCCCCACGCTCGATGTGCTCGAGGAGAGCATCACCGCGTTCGAGGGCGGGCTGGTGCTCGTGACCCACGACCGCTTCATGCTCGACCGCATCGCGACGACCATCGTGGCGCTCGACGGGCGTGGCGGAGTGGAGACGTTCGCAGACTATGCGCAGTGGGAGGCGGCGCGCGCGAGCGCGTTCCGCACCCCCGAGCTCCCCACCGCCATGACCCTCACCACCACGCCCCTCACCCTACCCTCTCCCCGAGGGGGAGAGGGAGGAAGAAGAGGAGGGGGAGGGAAAGGGAAGAAGCGGCTCGGGTATCTGGAGCAGCGGGAATGGGAGGCCATGGAGGACGCGATCCTGGGCGCGGAGGCGGCGGTGGAGCGCTGCCGCCTGGCCGCCGAGGACCCTGCGATCGCGTCCGATCCGGCGGCCCTGCAGGAGCGCTACGCCGCCCTGGACGCGGCCCGCGCGGAAGTGGACCGGCTCTACGCCCGCTGGGCGGAGCTCGAAGCCAAAGGAGCGACGCGATGACAGATCCCCAGGCGGTGGCCACCGTGAAGGTCGACAATCCGCGGGTGCGCGTGACCGAGTGGCGGTTCGCCCCCGGCGCGCACACCGGGCACCATCGGCACGAGTACCCCTACGTGGTGGTCCCGCTCACCACCGGATCGCTCGCGCTCACCGGCCCGGCCGGCGACGCCACCGGCGCCCTGCGAGCGGGCGAGCCGTACTACCGCGACGCCGGCGCCGAGCACGACGTGCGCAACGCGAACGCCTTCGACTTCGCGTTCATCGAGATCGAGTTGAAAACCGGATGACGTGATATCGTGAATATGCCTTCCTCTGGGCTCCTCGGGGTGGCGCTGCGGGCGCCGAGGCCCACCGGCATCTGGCTCGACCTCCTTCATTCCGTGCACGTGACTCGTGTGCGCGAACCATCCGAAGGGAACCGCAGACATGGCCAAGCCGCCGGGAGTCTTTTCACTGCTCGTCACCGCGGTCACCGGATTCGGTAACCATCTGGTCGGCCTGTGCGCGGCGGGGCGGGATCGTCTGCTCGGTCGGCCCCGACCGAAGAGCCGCCCGGGGAAGAGATAGTGGTGGCCTCCGACGGGCCGGTAGTCGTCTACACCGTCGGCGACTTCGTCCGCCGCGTGGTCGAGAGCCTTCTCGGTGGCGAGCGTCGGAGCCTGCGGCTCTGTGCCCGCTGCCTCGTCAAGCTGACCCGGGACCATCTCGACAAGAGTTATGCGAAGACGGCCATCATCGCGTCGGTCGACGAGATCTTCGCCGCGCCCGGGGCTCTCACCTCCGTGGCCTCGTCGCAGTGCGGCGCGTGCGGTCGGAAGAAGATTCCGTGCCTCGGAATGCCGAGCGCGATTCGATCGACCGAGGAAGTGGGCTGACGCGAGCGACGCTACGCGCCGGGCACTCTCATCTCGGCATCGAAGAGACGCAGGCTGAGCGGGCACGGCGGGCGGTTGACGTCGATGTACAGGCAGTCCTTCTCGCTACAGCGAACGAAGAGCCTCCCGCGTCCGCTCGGCGCGCGGCTCCGTCGCAGGGTGACGGTGACCGCGTCGGACACCACGCCGCAGAAGGTCGACTTCGAGGGCATCGGATTCACCCGGGGCTCCTTCGCGGAGAGACGGCTCGTGAGCTGCGGGCGAGATCGATGAGGGATAGCAGGAACGCGCTGGCCTGCTAGTGTCTTCCGCGAAGACCGTCCCAGTATACCGGATCACTCGAATCAGCGGGGAGCCGCGACGATCGCGCGCAGCACCTCGATGATCGAGGAGTTGTCGCTGTCGCCGCGTCCGGCGGCCACCCCGGCCAGCAGCAGCTGCCGATGCAGCGCGGTGGTCAGGAGCGGCGCGCCCGCGGCGTGGCCGACCTCCAGGATCAGCTCGACGTCCTTGAGATGCTGGGCGAGCTTGCCCTCCGCGTCGAAGCGGCCCTCGAGCATGCGCGCGCCCTTGATGTCCATCGCCCGCGAGTAGGCCGCGCTGTCCTGGAGCACCGCGAGCAGCGCCTTGCCGTCGAGGCCCTGGCGCAGCCCGAACAGCAGGCCCTCGGCCAGCGCGAGGCGATTGAGCCCCAGCACCAGGTTGATGACGAGCTTGGCGCGCGCGCCCGCGCCGTTCGGGCCCACGTGGTGCACGCGCTCGCTCAGCGCGTCCAGGATCGGGCGGCAGCGCGCGAAGACCGCGGGATCGCCGCCCACCACCAGCGGGGCCTCGCGCCGGCGCGCCTGACCGCTCGACCCGCCCACCGGCGCGTCGAGCATCGGGATTCCGCGCCGGCCCAGCTCGGCGGCGAGCTCCGCGGAGGCGTCGGGGTGAATCGTGCTGCAGTCGACGGCCACCGCCTCCGCGCTCGTGGACTCGAGCGCGCCGTCGCGGCCCAGCAGCACCTCGCGGACGATGTCGGCGGTCATCAGGCAGGTCATCACCACCGAGGCGCCGCGCGCCGCGTCGGACGGGGAGCGCGCGAGGACGCCGCCGCGCTCGGCGTGCTGTCGCATGCGCTCGGGCGCAAGGTCATGGCCGCGCACCGTGAAGCCGGCCCGCGTCAGGCTCTGGGCGAGGGCCGAGCCCAGCAGCCCCATGCCGATCAGCGCGACGGTGACGCTCACCGGGAATCCTGCGGGTGCCGCTTGCGGAGGCTCATCGGTCGACTACTATAGGTCTCGCCGTGAGCGAGATCCAGCACCGGCTGGTCGAGACCAATCGCATCCGCATGCACGTGGCCGAGCAGGGCACGGGCCCGCTCGTGCTCATGTGTCACGGGTTCCCCGAGTCCTGGTACTCCTGGCGTCATCAGATCCGCGCCCTGGCCGACGCGGGCTTCCGCGCGGTGGCTCCCGACATGCGCGGCTACGGCCAGACCGACGCGCCCGCCGAGATCGAGCGCTATACCCTGCTCGACCTGGTCGGCGACATGGTGGGCCTCCTCGATGCCCTCGGCGCGGAGTCGGCGGTGATCGCGGGCCACGACTGGGGCGCGCCGGTGGCGTGGCATTCGGCCCTCCTGCGCCCGGATCGCTTCCGCGCGGTGATCGCGCTGAGCGTGCCGTTCCGGCCGCGCGGCAGCACGCGCCCCACCAGCGTGATGCCCCAGACCGACGACGCGATGTTCTACCAGCTCTACTTCCAGACGCCGGGCGTGGCCGAGGCCGAGCTGGGCCGCGACGCGCGATCCACCATCCGCCGACTGCTGTACTCCGGCTCCGGCGTGGGCGTGGCCGCGCAGGCCGCCATCGGCCTTCCAGGAGCGGTCGGGATGGTCCCGCGGAGCGGTGGTCTGCTCACTCACACCGCGGATCCGCCCGGTCTGCCGCCGTGGCTCACCGCGGCCGACCTGGACTTCTACGCGGCGGAGTTCACGCGGACTGGCTTCCGGGGCGGGCTCAACTGGTATCGCAACAGCGATCGCAACTGGGAAGCGCTGGCGCCCTTCGCGGGCGCGCGGGTGACGGTCCCGGCGCTCTACGTGGCGGGCGATCACGACCTGGTGGTGCGCTTCCCGGGCATGGACCAGCTGATTCCCAACCTGTCGCGCTTCGTTCCGAATCTCCGCCGGACGATCATGCTGCCCGGCTGCGGCCACTGGACGCAGCAGGAGCGCCCCGCCGAGGTCAACGCCGCGATGCTGGAGTTCCTGAGGAGCCTGTAGCCTCCATCGCGGGCGCGACCTGCTCGGCGAACAGGCGCATCGACCGCAGGGCCAGCTCGGTCGGGATGCCGGGCAGCGCCATCAGCAGCAGCACGTGCTGGTAGCCGGTGGCGTCGAGGTACTTCTGCAGCCCGTCCCGCACCTCGCCCGGGGTCCCGATCAGGGCCCACCCGTCGGCGAGATATTCGGGGAAGGTCCGCAGCCGGAGCAGGGAGCGATCGAAGGAGCCGGGGACGGTGCCGCCGGTCGCGTCGGAGCGCAGCACCGCCATCTTGCGCTGGTAGCCCATGAACGGGCGCTCGGTGGCCCGCAGCGCATCTTCTCGGGTCGGCGCCACGTGCACGACCCGCATGCCCCAGCCCCGGCGCTCCAGCGCGTCGATCTCCGTCTCCGACCGCCCGGCCGCGAGCGACGCCTCGCGGTAGACCGCGTGTCGCCGCTGCAGCTCGGGGACCGGCACGAAGAACGACGACAGCGCGGGCAGCCCGAGGCGCGCCGCGGACACGACGCTGTCCTCGCTGTTGGCCGCGATGTAGAGCGGCGGGTGCGGGCGCTGGACCGGCCGCGGCCGCACGTGCAGGCGCTCGGCGGTGTGGAAGCGGCCGGTGAAGTCGAACGGCGTGCCGCTCCAGCAGCGCTGCATCAGCTCGATGCCTTCCTCCACCCGGGCGCGGCTGTCGTCGCGATCGGAGCGGAAGGTCTGGTAGTCCTGCAGCGTGCCGCCACGGCCGATGCCGACGTCGAGCCGGCCGCCGCTCACCACGTCGAGCACCGCGAGCTGCTCGGCCAGGTCCACCGGATGATGCAGGGGCAGCAGGCTCACGCCCATACCCACCCGGATCGTGCTCGTCCGCGCGGCGACGTGCGACGCGAGCACGGTGGGGGCCGGGCAGAGCCCGTAGTCGTTGAAGTGGTGCTCGGCGATCCAGACCGAGGTGTAGCCGAGGCCCTCGGCGGCCAGCATCTGGCGCACGTCGGAGTCGTAGACCGCCTGCTCGCTCCACTGCTCGTCGCGCTGCATGAGATAGAACAGGCCGAAGTCCATAGGGCGCGATCGTACCGCCCTCCGGGGCGCCACCGCAACGCGCGCGCTTGACTTGGCCGCGACCGCCGGGTCATAGTCCCGGCACTCGGAGCAACGCCGGTCCGTCGAAGCGAGGATCTTCTCCATGAGCGCGACCCGCAGACTCCTCGTCGTCTCGCTGTGCTTGTTCTTCGTGACCGCCTTCCTCGCCGCTACCCCCGATCCGGCGGGGGCGCAGGCCAGGCCGGAGGGCGAGATGCGCTGGGCGCTCTACGTCTCCCTGGTGCCGGCCTGGTTCGACCCGGCGGAGGTGGTCGGCGTGCTCACCCCGTTCTGGGTGATGACCGCGATGCACGACGCGCTGGTCAAGCCCATGCCGGGCAATCTCATGACCGCGAGCCTCGCCGAGTCCTGGAAGGTGAGCCCGGATCAGAAGGTGTACGAGTTCAAGCTCCGCGAGGGCCTGAAGTTCCACAACGGCGATCCGTTCACCGCCGAGGACGTGCGCTTCAGCTTCTATCGCGCCAAGGGCGCCAAGGTGCTGCAGCAGAAGGTGCGCGACGTCGAGATCGTCGGCTCGTATCGGGTGCGCTTCCACCTGCACGAGCCCTGGCCCGACTTCCTGACCTTCTACGGGACCTACGCCACCAGCGCGGGCTGGATCGCGCCCAAGAAGTACATCGAGCAGGTGGGCGTGGACGCCTTCAAGAAGAACCCGGTGGGGCTCGGCCCCTACAAGTTCGTGAGCCACACCCCGGGCGTCGAGCTGGTGATGGAGGCCTACGAGGGCTACTGGCGCAAGACGCCGTCGGTGAAGCGCCTCGTGTACAAGAGCGTGCTGGAATCCACGACCCGGGCCGCGATGCTCAAGCGGGGCGAGGTCGATCTGGCGTATCTGCTCGATGCCCCGCAGGCCCTCGAGCTGAAGCGGGATCCCAGCCTGAAGCTGGCGTTCTCGGGCGGCATCGGGACCTTCTATCTGGACTTCCTCGATCAGTGGGATCCGAAGTCGCCCTGGCACGATCGGCGGGTGCGGCTGGCCGTGAATCACGCCATCGATCGGCAGGCCCTGAGCGACGCGGAGACGCTGGGGGCCTCGCGCGTGACCGGCAACATCGTGCCGGCCAAGTTCGAGTTCGCCCTGCCGCTCGAGCCCTATCCGTACAACCCGGCGAAGGCCCGTCAGCTCCTCGCCGAGGCCGGCTACCCGAACGGCTTCGACGCGGGCGAGCTGTACCCGTGGCCGCCGTACTCGTCGATGGGCGAGGCGGTGGGCGGGTACCTGGGAGCGATCGGCATCAAGGTGAAGCTGCGGACCATGGAGCGGGCTGCGTTCTACTCGGCGCTGGCCAGCAAGAAGCTGAAGGGGCTCTGCGTGTGCATCAACGCGGTGTACGGCAACGCGGCCTCCCGCATCGCCGAGACGGTGCCCAGCGAGGGCGCCTTCGCCTACGGCGGCTATCCCGACATCGACGCACTGTACAAGCAGCAGGGCCGCGAGACCGATCCCAAGAAGCGCGAGGCCATCCTGCACCAGATCCAGCGGCAGCTCCACGAGCGGGCGCGCTTCGCGCCGATCATGGACTACATCTGGCCGAGCGGCGTGGGCCCCAAGGTGGCCGAGCCGGCCCTGATGCTGATCGACCCGTACCCCTGGTCGGCGCCGCTGGAGGAGGTCCGCCTCAAGAAGTGACGGTCTCGCCGGCGCTCCGGGCCTGGCCGCGCCGGCCCTCGGCGACGAGCAGCTCGTTGGTGGCCAGCAGCTTGAGGGAGAGGTCGCGGATGATCGCCACCGCGAGGTCCGGGTTGGCGCGGACCAGCTGATCGAGCTTCTCGGCCGGGATCACCACCAGGGTCACCGGCTCGATCGCCACCGCGGTCGCCGAGCGCGGGGACTTGCCGAAGAGGCCCAGCTCGCCCAGCAGCTCGCCCTGGACCATCACGCGCAGCACCCGCGGCTCGCCGCCGACCTGCTTGCGGACCTCGACCCGCCCGAGGTGGACCATGTAGGCCTCGTCGCGGGGCGGGTCGCCCTCGCGGAAGATCAGCTCGCCGGCGCGGAAGGTCCTGATCGACACGTCGGAGGGTTTGCGGGGCATGGCGGTCCAGCCACCTATAATAGCGGGCGGCAGGCGATTGTCGACTCGGGAGGGAGACATGCGGCTCGCGGGAAAGGTCGCGCTCGTGACGGGCGCCCAGCAAGGGATCGGCCGCGCGATCGCGGTGGCGATGGCGCGGGAAGGGGCCGACGTCGGGATCAACTTCCTGGACGACGCGGCCGCGGCGGGTCGGCTCGCCGACGAGGTGCGCGGCCTCGGCCGCCGGGTCACCACCGTCCAGGGCGACGTGGCGCGCAAGGCGGACGTGGAGGCCTTCGTGGCCGCGGCGGCCGCCGCGCTGGGCCCGCCCGACGTCCTGGTCAACAACGCGGGCGTGTTCCCGCGCTCCGAATTCCTCGCGCTCGAGGAGCGGGAGTGGGATCTGGTGCTGGGCGTCAACCTCAAGGGCGGGTTCCTGTGCGCGCAGGCCGCGGCGCGGGCCATGATCGCGGCCGATCGGCCGGGCGCCATCGTCAACCTCTCGTCGTCGGCCATCCGCGGCGACGCGCGCGGCGTGCACTACTCGGCCAGCAAGGCCGGCGTGCTCGGGATGACCCGCGCGATGGCGCTGGCCCTGGCGCCGCATCGCATCCGGGTCAACGCGATCGCGCCCGGGCTCACCGATACCGCGCAGCCGCGCTACGGCAACACCGAGGAGCAGCTCGCGGCGCGGGCGCGCGACATCCCGCTCGGCCGGATGGCGCAGCCCGAGGAGATCGCGCGGATCGCGGTGTTCCTGGCCAGCGACGACGCGGCGATGATGACCGGCGAGCTGATGCACGTCAACGGCGGCGTCTACATGGCGTGAGGCGGCGGAGCCATCGTGATCGAAGGCGCGGCGGGCCTGACGCGTCGGCGCCTCCTCGGCGGCGCGCTGGCCGCGGCGCTCGCGGGATGCGGCGGGGTCAAGGGCCGCCAGCCGGGAGATCTCGACCCGCGCGTGCCCGCGCTGCTGGCCGAGACCGTCTCGGTGGACCTCCACACCCACGCGGCGGGCGCGGGCCACGCGCGGACCCCGCGCTTCGACCTGGCCGACCACATGCGGCGGGGACGGCTGTCCGCGGTCTGCCTCTGCCACTCGGCGGACGGGCCGGTGATCCGCCGATCGCCCGGCGGCGGCCGCATCCGGCAGTATCGCGAGCCGGCGCCCGGCGAGCTGCACGCCTTCACCGAGCAGCGGCTCGCCTTCATGGACGCGATGGTGAGCCAGCACGGGATGACGCGGGTGCTCAGCCCGGCCGACCTGGAGCAGGCGAAGGCGGCGGGGCGCCCGGCGCTCATCGGCACCATCGAGGGGTGCCAGTTCCTGGACGGCCGGCTCGAGCGGGTGAAACACGTCTACGACCGCGGGGTGCGCCACCTCCAGCTCGTGCACTACATGCCGAGTGACCTGGGCGACCAGCAGACCGAGGACCCGAAGTGGGGCGGCCTGAGCCCGCTGGGCGCCGACGTCGTCCGCGAATGCAATCGGCTCGGCATCGTGGTGGACGTGGCCCACGGCACGCAGGCTCTGGTCCAGCAGGCGGCGGCGGTGAGCCCGGTCCCGTTCGTGCTCTCGCACACCTCGCTCGCGCGCGGCGCGCCCGCCCAGTACAGCCGGCTGATCTCGACGGAGCACGCGCGGCTCGTGGCCCAGGCCGGCGGCGTCATCGGGGTGTGGCCGACCGGCTACCAGTTCGCGGACGCGCGCGACTGGGTGCGCGGCATCGCCCGCCTGGTGGACGCGGTCGGCGTGGACCACGTGGGCATCGGCACCGACATGGAAGGCGGCGTCCGGGAGGTATGGGATGACTACGCCGACCTGCCCGCGGTCGCCGATCTGCTGCTGAGGCAGGGCTTCGCGCCGGGCGAGGCGTCCAAGCTCCTTGGCGGCAACTACGTGCGCGTCTTTCGTCAGGTCGCCGGGGCGCGCGCCGCGTGAGCCTCGCCGCTCGGCGCGCGGCGGCGCCGTGATCCTTCTGGTGACCGTGCTCGAGCTGGCGCTCCGGGCGGGCGTGATCGTCGTGTTCCCGGCGCTGGCGGTGCGCGCGTGGCGGACCGGCGGGGCCGCCCGGCTCTGGCGGGCCGGTGCGATCGCGGTCGCGGTGGTCCTCGTCGCCGCGGTGTACGTGGCGACGCCGGCCAGCGGCAATGCGCTGGCGCGGACGCGCGGATACGGCTACACGGTGCCGGCCAGCCTGCTGCTGCACGGCCTCACCATGTGCCTGCCCATCGTGATGACCGCCGCCGTCGTCCGCCTGCTGGCCCCGCGCCTGTCCTCGGGGCTCGCCCTGTACGGCCTGGGCGTGCTCATGGCCGGGCTCACGTGGATCGCGGGCATCGGCATGGCGCTGTCCGTCTTCTACCGGTGAGGGAAGCGGGCGGTTCGGTCCTGGGATAGAATTCGCGCGAGGAGGTGCCTGCCATGAGCGAGCCGCGCGTGGTCCGACTCGAGGAGACCGAGACGGTGAGCTTCGGTCCGCTGTCTCATTACCAGCCGATCATCGGTGATGCCGAGGGCAGCACGCCGCTGCGCACCGGCATCCAGACCGCGCAGCCCGGGTACGAGGCGCCGGTGCACTCGCATCCGTACCTCGAGGTGCTGCACATTCTCGACGGCGAGGCGGAGGCGTGGATCGACGGCCAGGAGGATCGCGCGGTGCGCCTGCGCCGTGGCGACACCATCGCGCTGCCGCCGCACACCCCGCACGCGTTCCGGGTGGTGGGCGATCAGGCGCTGCGGCTGCTCGGCACGCACGCCTCGCCGAAGCGGATCGTCAGCTACAAGGACGGCGCGGGGAGCGACGCGCAGGGCTATCGGGTCCAGCGGTGAGGGCGTGAGGCTCGGGGTCTCCGTTCCCACCGCGCGACCCGACGGCGCCCCGCTGACCGGAGACGCGCTGGTCGGCAGCGCCGAGCACATCGAGCGGGCCGGGTTCGACAGCGCGTGGTTCTTCGACGCGATCGGCCGCGGCTTCATCCTGCCCGATCCGCTCATCGGCGCCTCCGTGGCGGCGGCGGTGACGAGGCGCATCGAGATCGGCACCGGCGTGCTGCAGGTCCCGCTGCGCAATCCGGTCGAGCTGGCCCACCGCATCCTCACCGTGCATCTGATCAGCCAGGGGCGGCTCCTCCTCGGAGTGGGCGCGGGCTCCACCAGGGGCGACTTCGACGCGCTCGGTCTCGATTTCTCGCGGCGCATGCAGATGCTGGAGGACGGCCTCGCGGTGATGCGGCGGCTCTGGCGCGGCGAGCAGGTCGGCGCCGCCGATCTCACCCCGTGGCCCGCCGCGCAGGGCGGACCCGCGGTGCTCATCGGCAGCTGGAAGGGCGAGCGCTGGATCCCGCGCGCCGCGAAGGAGTTCGACGGCTGGATCGCGTCGGGCGCCAAGACCAGCCTCAACACGCTCGCCGAGGGGATCGCGCGCTACCGCGCCGCCGGCGGCACGCGCGCCATCGTCACGAACATCGCGGTGGACCTGACCGCGCCGTCCGCCGCGCTCGATGCCGACGCGCCCTTCGATCTGCGCTGCCCGCCCGCGGCGGCCTCCGAGCGTCTGCAGCGGCTGCGCGACCTGGGCTTCGACGACGCGGTGCTGCTGATCCGGGCGGCCACCGAGGAGAACCTGGCCGCGGCCCGCGCGCTGCTTCGCTGACCGAGGGGGAGAGGGCAGGGTGAGGGGTCGATTCGAATGACGCACACCGCAGACGTGGTCATCATCGGCGGCGGAGTCAACGGCATCAGCATCGCCTACGCGCTGGCCTCGCGCGCGATCTCGGTCGTGCTGGTGGAGAAGGGCGCGCTGGCCAGCGGCGCCTCGGGGCGGTCGAGCGCGCTGGTGCGGATGCACTATACCAACGAGTGGGACGCGCGGCTGGCCTGGGCGAGCTTTCCCGTCTTCCGCCACTGGGCCGAGCTGATGGGCGGGCCGCCGGTGTTCACCCACACCGGCTTCGTCAACGTGGTGGGTCCGCAGTACGCGGAGAACCTCCGGCGCAACGTCGAGATGCTTCGCGGCCTCGGGGTGAGCACGACCGCGATCACCCCCGCCGAGCTGGCCGAGCTTCAGCCCTTCGCGCGCGTCGACGACGTCGGCGCCGCCGCGTACGAGCCGGACAGCGGCTACGCCGATCCCGCCGAGACGGTGGAAGGGTTCCGTCGGCGCGCGGTGGAGCTGGGCGCCCGTGTGCTGCAGTGGACGGCGGTGACGTGCATCGACCGGCGGGAGAGTCGCGTGCTCGGCGTCGAGACGTCGGCCGGCCGCATCGCGGCGGGGAGCGTGGTGCTGGCCGCGGGCGCCTGGTCGCGGCGGCTCGGCGAGGAGATCGGGCTGGCGCTGCCGGCGCGCCCCAAGGCCATCGACACGGTGGCGGTGAGCCGGCCCGCGGAGCTGCGCGAGCCGCACATGGTGTGGATCGACAACGTGCAGGGCAACTACTTCCGGCCCGAGGCGGGCGGGCTGACCCTGGTCGGCGTGCCGTGCCAGGAGTGGGACGTCGATCCCGACACGATGGGCGGCGGGCTGCCGCCGCACGCGGCCGGTCTCGGGGCCGGGCTGCTCACCCATCGCATCCCGGCGATGGAGCGCGCGACGCTCTCACGCGGCTATCGCGCCTTTGACGGCTACAGCCCGGATCGTCACGCGATCCTGGGCCGCGTCGACGGCATCGACGGCCTGTACGTGGCCACCGCGTTCAGCGGCTCCGGCTTCAAGATCGCGCCGGCGGTCGGGGCGTGCATGGCCGAGCTGATCGCCGACGGTCGCGCCAAGACCGTCGACATCGACGCCTTCAGCCTGCGGCGATTCGCCGAGGGCCGACGCGTCGACGGCCCGTATCCCTACGCCACGCGCCCGGACCACGTGGATCCCGCGGTCGTCCGGTGAGCGGGCCCCTCACCCTGCCCTCTCCCCAGGGGGGAGAGGGAGATCGCGCCTGTTCTGATCGCCCTGAGGGCGGATCGCCCGCCACACGCGCTCCGGCGTCAGCGGCATCTCCAGGTGCTCGACGCCCAGATGGGCGAGGGCGTCCACCGCCGCGTTGACCACCGCGCCGAGGGCCGGGGTGGTGCCGCCCTCGCCGCCACCGCGAAGGCCTAGCGGGTTCGCGGTCGACTCCACCTCGCTGATCTCGGTGGTGAACGACGGCAGCACGTCCGCCCGCGGCATCGCGTACTCCATGAAGGTGGCCGAGCGCAGCTGGCCCGACTCCGGGTCGTAGTCGCACCGCTCGCAGAGCGCCTGCCCCACGCCCTGGGCGATGCCGCCGTGGGTCTGGCCGTGGACGATCAGCGGGTTGATGGCGCGGCCGACGTCGTCCACCGAGGTGTAGCGGACGATCTCGACCCCGCCGGTTTCCGGATCGATCTCCACCTCGCACACCGCGGAGCCGTAGGGGAACGACGGCGTGCTCACCGTCTCGTCGCACTCGCCGTCGAGCGGCCCGCGCAGGTCCGCGGGCGCGTCGCTCCCGAGCGCCGCCGCCGCGACCTCGAAGAGATCCACCGAGCGGTCGGTGCCGCGCACCACGAAGCGCCGATTGGCGAACTCCAGGTCGGCCACCGCCGACTCGAGCCGCCACGCGGCCAGGCGCGCGCCCTTGGCGACCAGGCGGTCGGCCGCCTTCGCCATGACCACCCCGCCCAGACGCATCGAGCGCCCGGAGTGCGAGCCGCCGCCCACCGCGACCAGATCGGTGTCACCCGCGATCAGCCGGACGCGTGACGGCTCGACGCCGAGCCACTCCGCGACGAGCTGGGGGAACGCGGTCTCGTGGCCCTGGCCGGCGGAGAGCGTGCCGATCACCACGTCGATCCAGCCGTCGGGGCGCGCGGTGACGTGCGCGCGCTCGCGCGGCGCGCCGGTGGCGATCTCGATGTAGTTGGCGAGGCCGATGCCGCGCAGGCGCCCGCGCCCCCGCGCCTCCGCCCGGCGCGCCTCGAAGCCGGCCCAGTCGGCCAGCGCAAGCACGCGATCCTGCGTCGAGGGGTAATCCCCGCTGTCGTAGACGATGCCGAACGGGTTCGGGTAGGGCATCGCGGCCGGGGGCACCAGGTTGCGCCGGCGCAGCGCGACCCGGTCGAAGCCGTGACGGCGCGCGGCCAGGTCGATCAGCCGCTCGATCACGAACATCACCTGCGGGCGGCCCGCGCTCCGGTAGGCGGCCAGCGGCGCCACGTTGCTGTGCACCGCGCGCCCGCGCACCGCCGCCACGGGCAGGCGGTACACGCTGGTGGACAGCTCGCGGCCCTTGTTCAGCGGCACGAACGTCACCGCGTGCGCCCCCACGTTGCTCACGTTGCCGCCACGCAGGGCCAGGAAGTTGCCGTCTCCGTCCAGCGCCAGCTCCATCGTCGAGACCAGGTCGCGCGCCTGGTAGTCGGTGAGGAAGGCCTCGCGCCGCTGGCACGTCCACTTCACCGGCCGGCCGAGGCGCCGCGCGGCCCAGACCACGAGGGCGAACTCGGGATACGAGCTGTTGCGGGTGCCGTAGTTGCCGCCCACGTCGTGGGCGACCACGCGCACCGCGTGCTCGGGCGCGTTCAGGATCTCGGCCAGGTCGGCCTTGAGCCGCACCGAGCCGCCCGAGCCGGCGTGGAGGGTGTAGCGGCCGGCGGCCGGGTCGTACGCGCCGACCGCCGCGCGCGGCTCCAGCGGCACGCCGGTGATGCGGGGCACCCAGGTGTCGAGGCGCACCACGTGCGCGGCCCGCGCGAACGCGGCGTCGGCCGCGCGCGGGTCGCCCGCGATCGAGTCGACGCAGACGTTGCCGCCCAGGTCCTCCCAGAGCACCGGGGCCCCCGGCGCGATCGCGTCACGGGTGGCGGTGACGGACGGCAGCGGCTCGTAGTCCACGACGACCCGCTCGGCCGCGTCGGCCGCGGCGGCGGCGGACCGAGCGATCACCATGGCGACGGCCTCCCCCGCAAAGCGCGCCCGGTCGGAAGGCAGCACCGGAAACGGCGACACGAAGACGGGCGAGCCCTCTCGTCCGCCGAGAGGAAACTCGTTCGGGTTGGTGGGCACCGGGCGATGCGGCATCGGCGCGAGCCCGTCGGCCTGGGCGTCCCGGCCGGTGAGCACCGCGAGCACGCCCGGCATGGCCAGCGCCGCCGCGGCGTCGATGGCGCGGATGCGCGCGTGCGCGTGCGGCGAGCGCACGAAGCAGGCGTGGGCCTGGCCCGGCAGGTTGACGTCGTCGCTGAAGCGCCCGCGGCCGGTGAGGAGGCGCGGATCTTCCTGACGCTTGAGCGGCTGGCCGAAGCCCGCGGGAGCGGAGCGGGTGCGCGAATCGAGGAAGGACATGGCCGGCGCATCTTACCGCTTGCGCCGGCCGCGGTGAGGCGGTAAACAGCGGGCCATGCACGGCAAGGTGGTGGTGATCACGGGCGCCACGTCCGGCATCGGGCAGGTGACCGCGGAGCGGCTCGCCGGCATGGGCGCGCGCATCGTCGCGGTCGCGCGCGATCGCGCGCGGGGCGAGGCCGCGCTGGCGCGTCTCCGCGAGCGCGGGCCCGGGCCGGCGCATCGCGCGCACTACGCCGATCTGTCGTCGATGGCCGAGACGAAGCGGGTGGCCGCCGAGATCGCGGCCGCGGAGCCGCGCGTGGACGTGCTGATCAACAACGCGGGCGCCCTGTTCAACATCCGACAGGTGACGCCGGAGGGGCTCGAGCTGACCTTCGCGCTGAACCACATGTCGTACTTCCTCATGACGCGCGGCCTGCGCGAGCGGCTGCTCGCGTCGGCGCCCGCGCGGGTCGTCAACACCGCCTCGGGCGCCCACCGGCGCGTGGGCGCGCTCGACTTCGACGACCTGCAGATGGAGCGCGGCTACCGCGGGCTCGTGGCCTACTCGCGCTCGAAGCTCTGCAACATCCTCTACACGCGCGAGCTGGCGCGTCGCCTGGCCGGCACCGGCGTCACCGCCAATAGCCTGCATCCGGGCTTCGTGGCCACGCGCTTCGGGGACGCGAGCGGCGGCTTCTTCGCCTACGTCGTGCGCGCGGCCAAGCTGGTCAGCGCGATCTCGCTGGAGAAGGGCGCGGAGACGCTCGTATATCTGGCCTCGTCGCCGGACGTCGCCACCATCAGCGGCGGCTATTTCTACGAGAACCACCTCGCTCATCCCACCCGCCACGCCCAGGACGACACCGCTGCCCGCCGCCTCTGGGACCTCAGCGACCGCCTCGCCTGACGGCGGGGGTCAGGTCTTGCATTACGACATTTTTCCG
>DATFYA010000052.1 GCA_035315345.1 Candidatus Methylomirabilota bacterium | reverse complement strand
GCCGGTGATCGCGGCGATGAACGGCCAGGTGAACGTGGACTACTCGGTGATCGCGGCCTCCGGCTTCCTGGGCGCGCTGCCCGCGGTGCTCCTCGTGCTGATCTTCCAGAAATACATGGTGCAGGGCCTCACCGCCGGCTCCGTCAAGGGCTGATCTCGGGCGCTGCCATCGAGCCGCACTATTGTGCGGGTCCTTTCGCCGACTCCGCGGTAACATGCCGTCTTGCCCATGTACGCAGGAGACCCCGATTGCGTCGGGCCGTTCGGCGTCAGCGGGGTTTTCGGGTTGGCGACGGGCGACAACGGTGTTCTCTACGCGGTTGCGGGCACCAACGTCTACACGGTCAACACCACGACGGGCGCGGCGACCAATCCCGTCGACTTTGGTGGCCACGGATTGTTCACCGCGAACGGACAGAGCTTCTTCACCGAGGCCGGTGCACCGGTGCCCACTCCGGTACCGGAGCCCGCTACCCTTCTGCTTCTCGGCAGCTCGTTGACCGGAATCGGGCTGGCGGCAAGGCGGAGACGGAGACAGGGTAGCCTCGAGTAGGCTCGCGGGCCGCGCCGGGCCAAGCCGTATCCGACCTTGGACATTGACCGAGCGCGCGATGTCCGATAGCGTGCCGAGTATGGAGCACCCTTCGTTGACTCTTCGACGCTGGAAGCGCGTCGAATACGAGCGACTCGTCGACCTCGGACTGTTCGAAGGAGATCCCGTCGAGCTCATCGGCGGGCAGCTCATCGTCGCCGAGCCACAGAATAGTCCGCACGCCACCGCGGTCGGCGCCGCTGACGATGCGCTGCGGGCCGTGTTGCCGGCGGGGTTCATGGTCCGCACGCAGATGCCCCTCGTCCTCGACGACGAATCGGTGCCGGAGCCCGACCTGGCAGTGGTCCCTGGGCGGCGTGCCGACTATCTGGGCGCCCATCCGACGCGGGCCGTCCTCGTGGTGGAGGTGGCCGATTCCAGTCTTCGGCTCGACCGCGAGCAGAAGGGGAGTCTCTACGCGCGAGCCCGGATCGGGGAATACTGGATCGTCAATCTGGTCGACCGGGTCCTCGAGACCTATCGCGACCCTGCGCCGGACCCGGTGGCGTCCCACGGCTGGCGGTATCGGTCAGTGGGCACACTGGCGCCGCCGGCCGTGATCGCCCCGGCGGCACTCCCCGCCGCGCGGATCCAGATCGCCGATCTCCTGCTGTAGCTGCCGGCGGAGCCGAACTCGCCCGGCTCATTGCGGCAAATAGAGCCGGACGAAATGGTCGTCGGTGACGTCCCCGTTCGGGCTCACCGTGAAGTTCGACGTGATGAGGCCCTGGGCGCCCGTGAATGATCCGTTGCCGCCCGTGACCCGCCACATCACGACTCCGTGGCTGCCGCGGCCGTCGGGTGCCGGGCCCACGTGGCCCCGGCCGACCGTGTCGAAGGCGATGGAGCCGGCGCTGCCGTAGGTGATGGTGCCGTCCTCGACGAAGGAGCCGTCGGCGGAGCGCTCCACGCGCGATTCCAGGACGGCCGACTCACCTGCGAGCGGCTCCACCTCACCGGCGACGCCGGTGCCCGCGATGACGGTGCGCCACGCCTGGCTCGGCGCCACCGTGCGGGCCTGCCGCCTGGTGGTCGAGCCGGGCACGGGTCGTCCGTGGCCGGTGAACCGCAGCGCGAAGGCGACTGCGCGCATCGCCATCAGAATACGATCACGCCGCGACGCAGCTCGCCGGCGGCGAGGGCGCGGAACGCCTCGTTGGCGTCCTCCAGCGCGTAGCGGTGGGTGATCATCTCGTCGATGCGCAGCTTGCCCGCCTGGTAGAGGCTCACGAGGCGCGGCAGGTCCTCGCGGGTGCGCGCGCTGCCGTAGCTCGAGCCGCGGATCACGCGCTCGGCCGTGACGAGCGGGCGCGCATCCAGGGGCACGGTAGCCCCGGTCTCCGGCACGCCGATCAGCACGCACGTGCCGCCGGGGGCGAGCGCCTCGAGGGCCTGGGTGATGGGGCGCGTCGCGCCGACCGCCACGAAGGTGAAGTCGGCCCCGCGCCCGGTGATGGCGCGGATCGCCGCGGCCGGATTCTGGCGGGACGCGTCGATGGCGTGGGTGGCTCCGACCGCGCGGGCGTGCTCGAGCCTGGCCGCCCGCAGATCGACCGCGATGATCGGGTGCGCGGCGACCATCGCCCCGCCCTGGACCACGTTGAGGCCGACGCCGCCCACGCCGAAGACCGCCATGCTCGCGCCCGCGGGCACCGCCGCGGTGTTGATCACCGCGCCGACCCCGGTCATCACCGAGCAGCCGATGAGCGCGGCGCGGTCGAGCGGCATCGCGGGATCGATGCGAATCGCGCACGACTCGTGCACCACGGTTCGCGACGCGTAGGTCGCCACGTGGCCGTAGTGGTAGACAGGAGAACCGTTGAG
>DATFYA010000051.1 GCA_035315345.1 Candidatus Methylomirabilota bacterium | reverse complement strand
CAACCCCTCGTGGGGCCTCATGCTGAAGGAGGCGCAGGCCTTCCTCGGCATGAATCCCTGGTACGCCATCTTCCCGGGCGGCGCCATCGCCCTGACCGTGCTGGGCCTGAACCTGCTGGGCGACGGCCTGCGCGACCTGCTCGACCCCAAGACCGTCGCGTAGGCCATGTTTGCCTAGCCTAAGATTTCGAGAGTGTGTTAGCCTTTGCTCAGTGCCGGACGCTGGCGGAAGCGCCCGACGTTCCCCGAGTGCTCACGTACTAACAACCAAGGAGAACCATCGGTGATTCGACCGCTTCTCTATCTGTTTGCGACGCTCCTGGTGACGCAGGCGGCCGTCATCGCGACCTCCGTGTACCTGCACCGCGGCCTCGCGCACCGCGCGCTCAAGCTGCATCCGCTCGCGGACTGGGTCTTCCGCTTCGTCCTCTGGTTCACCACCGGCCAGAACCGTCGCGAATGGGTGGCCGTGCATCGCAAGCACCACGCCTTCACCGATACCGAGAAGGACCCGCACAGCCCGCTGGTCCACGGCTTCTGGAAGATCCAGCTCTGGAACGTCTACTACTACGTCCGCGAGGCCCGCAACCCGGAGACCCTGGCCCGCTGGGCGAAGGACATCCGCGACGACATCTGGGACCGGGTGCTCTTCAACAAGGGCACGCTCGGCGGCGTCATCGGCATCGCCGCCGCCATGCTGGTGCTGGGCCCCGCGTGGGGCCTGCTGCTCGCGGCGACCCACTTCGTGCTCTACGTCTTCGTGCTGGCTCCGTCCATCAACGGCCTCGGCCACTGGTGGGGCCGCAAGAACTTCGGCAACAACTCGGCCACGAACCTGCGCGTGCTCGCGTGGCTCACCGGCGGCGAGAGCCTGCACAACAACCACCACGCGTATCCCTCCAGCCCCAAGTTCAGCATGGGCCGCTTCGAGTTCGATCCCTCGTGGGTCGTGATTCGCGTGCTCATGCTGCTCCGCCTCGCCCGTCTGGTCGGCGACAAGGTCAAGCTCGCCGCGTAGCTTTCGGCGGTCCGGCGGCCGTTCGCGCGACCGGTCGTACTCTCTACCGCTCGCCGATCACGATGCGGCCGGGCTCGATGCGGATCGGGCTCAGGGTCACCTCGATCGGTAGCTTCCGCAGCGCCAGGGTCGGATCGAACTGGCGCACGATCCAGTCGATCAGCGCGTCCGGAACCGGCAGCTTCCCGATCCTGACCCGGTCGGCCAGCAGGGTGAACGGGCTCTCGCCGCTTCCCGACTCGAGGCGCACCCGCGCGAACAGCTCGGGGCCGATGCGGTCGACCTGCACGTCGGCCGCGCCGTCGCCCAGCCGCACGCTGACCCCGGCGGGCCGCTGGCCGCGCAGGAATTCACGGAGGTCGTCCTCGGTGACGACCAGGTGCTGAACCCGGAGCGCCTTCACGTCGAGGATTTCCAACCGGTTCGTCTCCGCGAGGCGGCGCGGGTTCATGAGCAGGCCGTCGACTTCCAGGCGCGTGTCGCGGATGCGCAGTGGCGCGCGGTCTCTCCGCTTCAGCTCGCCGACCACCGCCGAATCGGCTTCGATGACCATCCGGTCGACCTGTCCGCGCAGGATCGCGTCCGGCCGGTAATGCGTTTGTAGCCGCAGCCCGACCGGATCCCGCACGTTGCCGGCCAGGAGCTGCGCCGGCGAGGCCTCGAGGCGTCGGGCCAGCTCCGCCGGCGCCATGCCCGTGAGCGGCGGGATGCGGCGGGCACGGAGGATGCCGCGGCTGCCGTCCGGCAGCGCGTACTCGGAGACCACCGGGAAGATCTCCGCGAGGTAGCGGTCCTGCGCGAACGCCCGGTTGATGGCCTCGGACTTCGCGATCGAGAAGCTCGGGCCCTGCGAGCCGGTCTTCAAGATTGCGAAGTCGACGTCGAGCGGGCCGTCGGCCCACGGCCGGGTCATCTTGAATGGCAGCTGCTGCACCGCCGCCTCGTAACGGAAGTTCGAGACCGAGAAGAAGTTGTCGTTCGGCACCACCGCCACCGTGGCCTCACGTCCGGCGCTCACGCGCGCCAGATCGGCGAGGATCTTGCCGTGCTGCCAGTCCGCCGCGTCCGGCGGCCAGGGCAGGGCCAGGGGCAGCAGGAGACCCGGCACGCGCGGCGGCATCGGCACCGTGAACGCGGTCATCGAGACCTGCAGGACGCCCGCGATCAGGCAGACGCCGGTGGCGACCCGTCGGCCGACCGGCGGTAGCGCGCGCACGCCCGCGGCAGCCACCAGGGCGATCGCGGGCAGGATCGGCAGCGTGTAGCGCAGGTTCTTGTTCTGGATCAGCGAGAAGATGACGAGCGGGCCGAGCGCGGCGAGCCACAGGAAGACGCGCGCCCGCTCCCGGCGCAGCGCCACGAGCCCCCAGAGGAACAGCGGGCCGACCAGCATGCCGACCTGCGGCTGGAACGTGCGCGGATAGAAGAGCAGCCCCTCGGTGGTCAGGGCCTCGGCCTTCCCCTCCTCGGCCGCCTGCTTGAACGAGCGCTCCGAGATCTGCATGGGCAGCCCCAGCAGCCGCGGCCCGTACCAGGGCAAGGCGACGGCTCCGCCGATCAGGAGCGCCAGGAGCAACCGCCCCAGCCGCCGGCGGCGATCCGGCGCCGACCCGACCCGCCAGATCGCCCACAGCAGCGGGGGCAAGAGATACACCCCGAAGGGTGGCTTGGTCAGCATGCCCAGCGCCAGGGTGAGCCCGCAGCCGATCGACCAGCCGAGGTGCGAGAACGTCTCGGTGCGGACCAGCGCGTAGAGCGCCAGCGCCACCACTGCCATCAGCGGCAGGTCCAGCTGGAAGTTGGTCAGCGAGAACACCACGAAGGGCGCGGTGCCGACGAAGAAGGCGGCGAGCAGTCCGGCCGGCTCGTCGAGCAGCCGGCGGCCGAGCGCGAACGTGGCGGCCAGGCCCAGCGCCAGGAAGGCCAGCATCACCGACTGGGCGGTGAGGGGCACGATCGGAAAGACGAAGTAGAGCATGCCGGCCGCGCACGGCGCGATGGGCGGGTAGAACGACGACGTCTCGAGGATCTCCTTCAGCCGGTCGTGGCCGGGCTCGGACAGCGTGCGGTAGCAGTCGACCGCGCGCTTGAGGTGGTTGGCGTGATCCCACTCGGCGGGCCGCCGGTCGATGGACAGCCAGATCGTGATGACGACGGTCAGGCCGATCAGCAGCCCAGCCAGGAGGAGCCAGGGCCGCGCCCGCTCTGACCGGCTCGCGATGGAGCCGTTCGCCGCGGATTCGCTCGCGAGGGAGACAGAAATCTCGTGCCCGTTCATCCCGCGATTATAATCACGCCGTGGCCATCGACGGCACGATCGCGATCAACGCCGCCATCGTCGGCCAGCGGCCGACCGGCCTGGGCTTCTACGCGCTGCATCTGATCTCGGGCCTGGCTGCGCTCGGCGAGCGCCTCCACGTCTTCACCTCGCGGCCCGATCTGATCACGACCCCCGGCACGCGCGTGGAGCGCGTGTCGGCTGCGATGCGCCCCGAGCGCGGCGCCCTCGGTCACCTGAGCCGCCTGGTGTGGGTGCAGACCGGTCTGCGCGCGCGCGTGCGGCGGGCGAACCCCCGCGTGCTGCTGAACCTGATGCCCGAGGGCTTGCTCGCCTCGCGGGTCCCGCAGGTGACCACGGTGCATGACCTGCTGCCGTTGCTCTATCCCGCGGAGTATCCCCGGCAGCAGTACTATTTCCGCCACTACGTGCCGGCGGTGCTCCGCGCCTCGCGCGCGGTGATCGTCATCTCCGAGAGCACGCGGCGCGATCTCCTCCACTTCTACGATCTGCCCAGCGAGAAGGTCCACGTGGTGATGTCCGGGTACGACGCAGAGCGGTTCCGGCCGTCGGTCTCGACGGGCCCGGGCGCGGAGCCCGACGGGGAGCCGTACCTGCTCTACGTCGGCAACGTGATGCCGCACAAGAACCTGCCGCGTCTCGTGGAGGCCTTCGCGCAGGCCGCGCGCCGGCTGCCGGTGCGGCTGGTGATGCGCGGCTGGGGGCGGCCGCGCCACGTGCGCGAGCTGCAGGGCATGATCGCCGCGCTCGGCATCGAGGGGCAGGTGGATTGGCAACCCTACGCCGCCGAGGGCGAGCTGCTCGCGCTCTACCGGAACGCGCGGGCCCTGGTGCTGCCGTCGCTGCACGAGGGCTTCGGGCTCACCGCGCTGGAGGCGATGGCGTGCGGTACGCCAGTGGTGGCGTCGCGCGTGTCGTCGATTCCCGAGGTGGTGGGCGAGGCCGCCGTGCTCGTCGACCCGCTCGATCCCGGGTCCATCGCGGCCGGGCTCGCGCGCGTCCTCACCGAGGATGGCCTGTGCAAGGACCTGCGCGTGCGTGGCCTCGAGCGCGCCGGCCAGTTCTCGTGGGACGCGACGGCGCGCGCCGTGCAGCAGGCGGTGGCGCGGGCCGTCGCCGGGTGAGCGCGGGCATGACGGGCCTCGGCCGCCACCGTCAGGACTGGGACGACCTGGCCTCGCTCGATCCCTACTGGTCGGTGCTCACCGAGCCGGGCAAGCGCTTCGGCGGCTGGGACCGCGGCGAATTCCTGCGCTCGGGCGAGGCCGAGATCGAGCGGCTGATGGCCGCGGCCGGCGAGCTCGGCCTGCCGAAGGCGCGCGCCGTCGCGCTCGACTTCGGCTGTGGGCTGGGCCGCCTCACCCGCGCGCTGGCCCGTCACTTCGGCCAGGTGACGGGCGTGGACATCTCGCCCCGCATGGTCGAGCAGGCCCGCGAGCTGCACCGGGACGTGCCGAACTGCACCTTCCTGGCGACCGAGGGCGTCCTGGCCTTTCCCGACGGCTGCTTCGACCTGATCTACTCCGTGCTCGTCCTGCAGCACCAGCCGACGCGCGCCGCCATCCGCGACATGGTGCGGGACCTCGTGCGCACCCTCCGCGCCGGCGGCCTGCTGTGCTTTCAGCTGCCGAGCCGGCTGCCCCTCCGCCGCCGCGTCCAGCTGCGGCGGCGGCTGTACGGGGTGCTGCGCGCGGCCGGTCTCGGCGAGCGCCTCCTCTACGAGCGGTGGGGCCTCCACCCCATCCGGATGAACGCGGTGGCCGAGGCGGAGGTGCGATCGATCGTGGCCGCGGCGGGCGGACAGATGCTGGCCGCGCGTCCGGACGACCACGCCCAGCCGGAGATGGGCAGCCGGCTCTACTTCGTCACGCGAGGCCGGTAGCGGAGTGCCCGTAGCCCCTGCAAGAGGCGTCAAATCTCGACTGCCTCTCGAACCTCGTAGTAGACTGGCATGGCATGAAAAGAGCATTGATCACTGGGGTTACGGGTCAAGACGGCGCCTACCTCTCCAAGCTGTTGCTGAGCAAGGGCTACAAAGTCTACGGCGTCGACCGCCGGACCAGCCTGGCCACGACCGACCGCCTCCACTACCTGGGCGTGGTGAACGACGTGGTGCTCCTGGACGGCGATATCATCGACCAGGGCTCCATGGTCCGGGCCATGCGGACTGCCGAGCCCGACGAGGTCTACAACCTGGCCGCGCAGTCCTTCGTCGGCGCCTCCTGGCACCAGCCCTCGCTCACCGCGGAGGTGACCGGCGTGGGCGCAGTCAACGTGCTCGAGGCGGTCCGCATCGTCAACCCGAAAGTTCGCTTCTACCAGGCCTCCACCAGTGAGATGTTCGGGCTCGCGCAGGAAGAGCCGCAGTCGGAGACGACGCCGTTTCATCCCCGCAGCCCGTATGCAGTCTCGAAGCTCATGGCCCACTGGATGACGGTCAACTATCGCGAGAGCTTCGGGCTGTTCGCCTGCGCGGGCATCCTGTTCAACCACGAGTCGCCGATCCGCGGCATCGAATTCGTGACCCGCAAGATCACCGACGGCGTCGCCCGGATCAAGCGCGGCTTGGCCACCGAGTTACGGCTCGGCAATCTCGAGGCCAAGCGTGACTGGGGCTTCGCCGGAGACTACGTCGAGGCCATGTGGCTGATGCTGCAGTCCAGCGAGCCGCGCGAGTACGTCGTGGCGACCGGCCGCACCCACTCGGTCGGCGACTTCTGCAGGATGGCGTTTGGCCATGTGGGCCTCAACTGGCAGGACTACGTGCGGACCGACCAGCAATTCTCTCGGCCGGCCGAGGTCCCGTCTCTCTGGGGCAACGCCACCCGGGCCAAGGTCGATCTCGGCTGGGAACCGAAGGTGAACCTCGAGGAGCTGGTGGCGATGATGGTCGAGGCCGATCTGAGGCGAATCGGGGCGTGACGTGCCATGACGGCATCAACCGACGCCTGGCCCGTTGATTTCTGGCGCGACAAGCGCCTCGTCGTGACCGGCGGCGGTGGCTTCCTCGGCTCCTACGTGGTGGAGTACCTGAAGGAGCGGGGATGCTCCCATCCATTCGTTGCGCGTAGCCGCGACTACGACTTGCGGCGGGAACCCGATATCGTGCGGCTGTTCGAAGCCTCGCGGCCCCATGTCATCATCCATCTGGCCGCGGTCGTCGGGGGTATCGGGGCCAACCGGGAGAGCCCCGGCCGGTTCTTCTACGAGAATCTGATGATGGGCACGCAGCTCATGGAGCAGGCCCGGCGCTTCGGGGTCGGCAAGTTCGTGACCATCGGCACGGTATGTTCGTATCCCAAGTTCACGCCCGTCCCGTTTCAGGAAGACGAGCTCTGGAGTGGCTATCCCGAGGAGACGAACGCCCCCTACGGCCTCGCCAAGAAGATGCTCCTGGTGCAGGGTCAGGCCTATCGCCAGCAGTACGGCCTCAATTCGATCTATCTGCTGCCGGTGAATCTCTACGGCCCACGGGACAACTTCGATCCCACCTCGTCGCACGTCATCCCGGCGCTGATCAAGAAGTGCATGGACGCGGTAGAGGCCGGGGATGACACCATCACGGTGTGGGGCACCGGAAAGGCCACTCGTGAGTTCCTCTACGTCGCCGATGCGGCCGAGGGCATCGTGCTCGCGGCCGAACGGTACGAGGGTGAGGAGCCGGTCAATCTCGGGACGGGTGTGGAGATCTCGGTCAGGGACCTGGTGGAGTTGATCGCGCGCCTCACGGGATTCAAGGGCCGCATCGTCTGGGACGCCAGCAAGCCGGACGGGCAGCCACGGCGCCTGCTCGACACGACGCGGGCCGAGAAACACTTCGGTTTCCGGGCTCGGACCAGCTTCGAGGTGGGACTCAGGCAAACGATCGACTCGTACCGCGAGACGGTTAGGGGACCGGGACGGCCACTTGCGGGTCGCGTTCTAGATTGACGGGAGGCTTCACCGACGTGCGGCCGGCCGGGCCCGGGAAATGGGCAGGTCGAGGTATAGCAGATGCTGCCACACGACCGGTGGAACGAAATCTACAGCTCGAAGAGCTGACCTCAGCGCCCCCTCACTGGGAATCGCCGGCGACGATCTTGCGGATGAGCATCGACAGGTCCACCCGGCCACGCCTGGACGGCGTCAGTGCGGTGGCTCTTTCGAAGCGATAGCAGGACGGGGTGACTGAGGACTGGTTGCCCGATGTCCCGCTCGTCTCGATCGTCACGCCGTCCTTCAACCAGGCGCGATTCATCCGGGAGACCATCGAGAGCGTCCTCGCGCAGGACTACCCCCGAATCGAGTACATCGTGGTGGATGGTGGCTCCACCGACGGCACCATCGATATTCTCCGGGGCTACGACGGGCGGCTCATCTGGTCAGCCGAGCGGGATCGAGGGCAGGCCGACGCCATCAACAAGGGATTTCGCCGCGCGCGCGGGGAGATTCTCGCCTGGTTGAACTCGGATGACACCTATCTGCCGGGTGCGGTCAGCGCGGCCGTGAGCCATCTCGTGCAGCATCGGGACTGTGCCATGGTGTACGGCGACGGGTTCCTCATCGACGAGCGGGGCGACGTCACCGGCCCCTTTCGCGCAACCGAGCCGTTCAATCTCTGGAAGCTCGTGTATGTCTCGGATTTCATCCTGCAGCAGACGACGTTCTTCCGGCGATCCTCCATCGAGGCGGTGGGCTATCTCGACGAGGAGTTGCACTGGGGCCTGGACTGGGATCTGTTCATCAAGCTCGGCAAGCGCTTTCGTGTCGACTATTTGCCGAGACAGATGGCCAACCTGCGCGAATACCGGAGCACCAAGACATCCTCGGGAGGACGCCGAAGACTGGCGGAGCTGGCGGCGATCGTTCGGAGACATGGTTCACGTCGATATCCGCCAGCCCTGTTGGCCTACGGAACCGACACGTACGTCCGACTGTTGTTCGAGACGTTGGCGCGTCACGCCCCTTTCGGTCTCTCGCGCTTGCTTTCGGCGCTGGAGCGGCGGCTGGCGGGGCCGATCTATGATCTCGTGGCGCCGTTCGTCCACGGCGCCCAGGGGTTCTACACGGACGGCTGGGTGTGCCGGCGGGCCTATTTCCTTCTCAGGAGGAGCGAGGCGGCCACCGTACTGAAGGTCAGGGGCCGCCTCATGCGTCGGCGCCTCAGACGACCACGACTTCGGCTTACCGCCACGATGAACGGGATACGGCTCGAGAGCCGGGTGATCCGAGGAAGCGGGGAGTTCGAGACGACATGGACGGTTCCACCCGAGCATCTGGGCGTGGATCTGGTCGAGGTGCGGCTAGAGTCTCGGCCGACTTTCAGGCCGTCTTGGATCCCACTCCGCGGGGATCGGCGGCGCCTGGCATTCCAGCTGGGCCAGATCACCTTCGTCTAGGAGGTACGCGGGGTTCGCGGTGTACAATCGGCCTCGCATGGCGACGCAAGCCGTGGTGACACCTTCCGCTCGACCGCTCGCGTACCTCGTGGATCTGATCCTGGTGCTCGTCCAGAAAGACATGAAGGTGCGTTACAAGAGCAGCTGGCTCGGGTACGCCTGGTCGGTCGCCAACCCCTTGCTGTTCACCGTCGTCTACTACATCGCCCTGGGCGTCTTCCTCCGATTCGAGATACCCGGCTATCCATACCCCCTGTTCCTCATCGCGGGCCAGTTCCCCTGGCAGTGGCTCGCGAGCTCCATCGGTGGTGGCCCGATGGCCTTCATCAACAACGCCTCGCTCATCAAGAAGGTACGGTTCCCTCGGAACATCATCATCGTGAGCACCGTCCTGGGCGACGCGATCCACTTTCTCCTGACGATCCCGGTCACTCTTCTCGTGTTGCTCTGGTACGGGCGCACTCCGTCCTGGTCGTGGATACCGGGCATCCCTCTCCTGGTCCTGGCCCAGTTCCTCACCGTGTACGGCGCGGCCCTGGCCGTCGCTTCGGTCAACGTCTTCGTCCGCGACCTCGAGCGTCTCGTCGCTCTGTTCATCCAGGCTCTCTTCTTCCTGACCCCGGTCATCTACTCGGTACACGTCGTCCCCGTCCAGTATCACGTCTGGATCAAGTTGAATCCGGTGGCGCCGCTCATCCGGGCATGGCAGAAGCTCCTGCTCGACGGCTACCTGGATCCGTTGCTGGTCGGCGCCGCCTATCTCTCCGCCGTCGCCTGTCTCGTGGTTGGGACGCTCGTCTATCGAGCCCTATCCCCTCGATTCGCCGAGCTCGTATGATCGTCATCCGGCTCGACCGCGTGAGGAAGGAGTACCCCCGGCATCGACATCTGACCCGAGGCTTGAAGCAATCGTTGCTCCATCTTCCCGACCTGATCCGTAGCATGAGCGCGGATCGATTCTTCGCGCTGGACGACATCTCGGTGGAGGTCCAGAAGGGCGAGGCCGTGGGCATCATCGGCGCGAACGGCTCGGGCAAGAGCACACTGCTCGGTCTCATCGCGGGTGTGATCGGCCCCCAGAGTGGAACCGTCGAGGTGCGTGGCCGAGTGGCGCCGCTGCTCGAACTTGGGGCCGGGTTCCACTACGAGCTGACCGGCTACGAGAACATCGTGTTGAACGGGGTGCTCATGGGATTGACTCGCCGAGAAGTAGCGGCCCGACTGGAGGCGATCGTGGCGTTCAGCGGGCTCGAGTCGTCGTTGAACGAGCCGCTCCGCACCTACTCGAGCGGGATGGTCGCGCGGCTGGGCTTCTCGGTGGCAGTCCACCTCGACCCCGACATCTTGCTGATCGACGAGATCCTGGCCGTTGGGGACACCCACTTCCAGGCGCGGTGCTATGACCGGCTCGACGAGTTTCGACGGCAGGGAACGACGTTCGTGATCGTGTCGCACGCGCTTTCCGAGATCCGCTATTTGTGCGATCGCGTCGTGTGGCTCGCCGGCGGCAAGATCATGATGCAAGGGAAGCCCGACGAGGTGATCGCGGCGTACGAGAAGTCGTGATTCGGCGGTCAAGTCCGGTTGCTGTAGCTTCCGACGACTGAGCCTACACATGTTCACCTACGCTCAGAACTTCGAAGACGTGATGCTGAATCGCCTGTTCCACGAACAGGCAACCGGGTTCTACATCGACGTTGGCGCATGGGACCCGCACCTGCATTCGGTCACCAAGCATTTCTACAAGGCCGGCTGGCGCGGCGTGAACATCGAGCCGCTGCGCTCGAAGTTCGAGGCGTTCGAACGAGATCGGCCGCGTGACATCAATGTGAACGCGGCGGTCGGCGACGCTCCCGGGAAGATGCGCTTCTACGAGTGTGTGGAGGAGAGCTACCTGTCCACGCCCGACCCCGCGATGGCGCAGCAGTTCAAGACCAGGGGCGGCACTGTGACCGAATACATGGTTCCGGTCATCACCATGAACGAGATCTTCGACCGACACTGCCCTGCGTCCGTGGAATTCCTCAAGATTGACATCGAGGGATGGGAAAAGCCGGTCATCGCGAGCTGTGATTGGCGTCGATTCCGACCTCGGGCGCTGGTCATCGAGGCCACCAAGCCGGCCACGCGTCCGAAGAATTGGGATGACATCGAGAGCATCGCGATGTGGGACGAATGGGAGCCCATCCTTCTCGCCAATCGGTATGTGTTCGCATACTTCGACGGATTGAATCGGTTCTACGTCCGCGAGGAGGAAGCGGAGCTGGCCCGGCGCTTCCAGCTGCCGCCCGGCGTGTTCGACGACATCGCCTACGAGTAACTCGACTCGGGGCGGCTGGGTTTGGATCCCGGCCGCCCCACCCGCCCTTCAAGTGGCGGCTTGCCTCAGGCGGCCGGTGTGCTCGCACGCGATACCTCGAGCGCCTCCGATCGGTAACGCTTCACCGCGGCCGTTCCGTACTTCGCATCGAGGTGCTCGAGGACGCGGGCGCAGAGATCGATCGCTCCGTATGAGACGTGCAGAATCACGAACAGCGTGGCGAGCTCGCGCGCGTCGAGCCGATCGAGCTCGAACAGGTGCCGGACGTAGACCGCATCGGTCCACAACGCCTGCCGGAAGCGGCGCGACGAGGGGACGTCTCGCTCTCCAAGAGGGAGGTACACTCGCGAGTGGATCTCGTCCAGGGTGAACAGGCCGTAGCCGGAACCACGGAGAGACGTGTCCACGTCCGCGAATAGCGGCTGGTCGCGATAGAGAGGAGCGAATTCGACCTCGGTGTGCACCACCAGTGCCCGGGCCAGCAGCCGCGAGGCCCCCCGCAGCACGTCGAGCGCGGCGCCCTGCGCGTCAATCTTCAGGTAATCGGCCTCTGCCGCTTCCGGCACGTCATCGAGACGGTGTGTCTCGATCGGTAGCTCGCGGACGACCCGCACCGCCGCCTCCAGACCGTCGAAGGCCGACAGGAGCGCAGTGTTGGGCTCATAGAGGGACGACGTCATGCTCTCGGTGCATACGTGAAGACGTCGCGCCGTTCCGTCGCCGATCGCGTATTGCAGATAGCGATGAGGCAGACCGAAACGGCGATTGAGCCGTTCGCACTCCTCCGCTATCGGCTCGAAGCCTACCACGCGGGCCAGACCGGCGTTTCGGAGGGCGGAATAGGGCTCGGTTCCGTCGCCCGCAAACATGGCTCCCACGTCGACCACATTGATGGTAGGGACCGCCGGCAGGAAGGCGCCCGGCGGTGACATGGATGGCAGAGGAGACGACGCGTCCGGGCCGGGGACGCGGCAAATCGTGGGAGTCGCCGACGTTTCGATTGGCACCAGCCGGTATCCCAGGCGGCGGATCGCTTGCTTGGCCAGCGACTTCAGCATCTGGTCTGGTGGTCGGGCAGCGAATCCGTCAGGAAGACAGAGGATAGCGGCTGACGTGAGGCCACGAAGATCGCCCGCGTCAGCAGACCCTTGGGCCCCGGTCGGGTCCAGTCCACCGGGAATTCCTCATGGTTCGGCTGGGTGGTCGGCACGTACACGTGCGGGAAGGCCCTCTTCAGGGCATCCAGGATCCACGCGCGAGTCGGCCGGCAGCCGGCGCCGTCGAAGGCCTGGGATACCTGGGTCGCATCCTCCGGGATAGGATTGATCGCGGCCCCGGACCCGAACGATACGCAGGTTTCCACGAGACCGAAGCCTCGGCACGTCGCGTCCATGAGGCGGATGAGCCGCGCCGGATCGCGGAGGTGATAGAGAATTCCGTAGCAGTGAACGATATCGAACTGGCCCAGATACGGCGCGTCGTCCCGGTCTAGATCGAGCCGAACGATCCGATGACGCTGCGGTAGGTCCGACGAGTGGGCGCCGTAGTAGGCCGCGATGTTCTGG
>DATFYA010000050.1 GCA_035315345.1 Candidatus Methylomirabilota bacterium | reverse complement strand
ATCCGTTCTCGGCGGCGCGCGACGTGCTGCGCTTCTATCGCGACTTCACCGCGTCGCTGCCCGACGAGCTGACCGCGTTCGCGGGCCTCCTGCACGCCCCCGACGGCTCGGGCGTGAAGCTGGCCGGGATCATCGTGTGCTACGCGGGCAGCCTGGAAGCCGGCGCGGCGGCGGTGGGCCCGGTGAAGCGCTTCGGCTCGCCGGTGATGGACGTGATCGGCCCGATGCCGTACTCCGCGGTGAACACGCTGTTCGATGCGGGCTTCCCCCGGGGCGCGCACAACTACTGGAAGTCCAACTTCCTCACCGCGCTGTCCGACGGGGCCATCGACACGATGATCGATCGCTTCGCGGCGGCCCCGTCGCCGATGAGCGGCCTCCTGCTCGAGCACTTCCACGGCGCGGCCACGCGGGTCGGTCCGACCGAGACCGCGTTCCCGCACCGCACGGTGGGCTACAACTTCCTGACCGTGAGCGAGTGGCTCGATGCCTCGGCCACCCCGGCCAACGTCGCGTGGGCGCGCGACGCCTACGGGGCGATGGCCCCGCACTTCACGGCGGGCCGGTACGTGAACTACCTGAACGCCGACGAGGTGGGCGAGGACACCGCGATCGCGGCCGCCTTCGGCCCCAACGGCAAGCGTCTGCGGGAGGTCAAGCGCAAGTACGACCCCGACAACGCGTTCCACCTGAACCAGAACATCAAGCCGTAGCGCGGGCGGTCAGTATTTCTGGGGGATGACCTTGTAGGGGTAGTCGGGCTCGCGGTAGCTGCCGGGCTTCTGCCGCTTGGGGAGCGTGATCTTCTCGCGGGGCGGCCGCTTGTACTCGATGCTGTCCAGCAGGTGGCGGATGATGTTGAGGCGCGCCCGACGCTTGTCGTCCGAGTTGGTGACGTGCCAGGGCGCCCACACGGTGTCGGTGGCCGCGAACATGTCGTCCCGCGCCCGGGAATAGTCGTACCAGCGGCTGTAGGACTTGAGATCCATCGGGGACAGCTTCCAGATCTTCCGCCCGTCGTCGATCCGTCCCTCGAGCCGTCGCGTCTGCTCCTCCTCGCTGACCTCGAGCCAGTACTTGAGGAGATGGATGCCGGAATCGACCATGAGCTTCTCGAAGCTCGGGACGATCTGCAGGAAGGCCTTCGATTGCTGCTCGGTGCAGAAGCCCATGACCCGCTCGACCCCGGCCCGGTTGTACCAGCTGCGGTCGAAGATGACGATCTCGCCCGCCGCCGGCAGGTGAGGCATGTAGCGCTGGGCGTACATCTGGCTCTTCTCGCGCTCGGTCGGGGCGGGGAGGGCGACCACCCGGAAGACCCGCGGGCTCACGCGCTCGGTGATGGCCTTGATGACCCCGCCCTTGCCCGCGCCGTCGCGTCCCTCGAAGACGATGCAGACCTTGAGGCCCTTGAGCTTGACCCACTCCTGGAGATTCACCAGCTCGACGTGCAGCTTGGCGAGCTCCTTGTCGTACGCCTTGCCCTTCATCTTCTCGTCCTTGCCCATCACGCTGGCTCCTTGCCCAAGCCTATCAGTGGTGACCCGTCATCGGTGGGCCACCAGGATCCCCTGATTCGTCGCACAAGTCCTGACGGAACCCGGAAATTCCTCCGAAGATTCTCCGCAGGCCCGCCGGGCAGGTCGGGCCCAGGCGAGGCCCTCGTTGTGGCTGCAGATCGCGCGGATCGGCCAGTTGCGTCAGGGGGCGGCGCTCGGCGTGTCGTGGAGGAGCAGGACCCGGCGCACCTCCTCGACCGTCTCCGGGTTGTCCTGGAGCGAGTGCGGCGATCGGACCACCGCTTCCGATTCGACGCCGTCGATGTGGGCGCTGCGATAGGCCACCACGCCGTCGCTGCCGTCCTCGACCGGCCCGTCCCCTTGGACCGCGATGATCGAGTTGGCGGCCACGCCGGGGACGAGCGGGATGGACGCGAGCGTCCGCAGGAAGCGGTTGTGCGGATTCATCTGGTCGATGCTGGTCGGGATTCGCGGCTTGGCGTCGGCCCGGTTCAGGATGAGCGCGTCGCGGTTGCGGGCGAGATCGGCCATCACCCCGGCGAGGGCGAGGGGAGACTTGATGAAGCCGATGACCCAGCGGGCGATCCGGCCGGCGCTCAGCTCGCTGCCGTGATGGGGCGTGGCCAGGAACATCACGCGCTTCACGAAGGGCAGGGGCTTCACGAAGAGGGAGCGCTGGAGCAGATCGCGCGTTTCGGGCGACAGGTCGAGTGACTCGAGCGGACGGCTGAAATCCTTGTCCCAGAAGCGGGTCCCGCTGTCGATGACCGTCATCTTCGTGAGCAGCCCGCCCTGGCTGTGCCCGATCACGACCATCTGCTGCATGCCGGGATCGCTGCCGGTGGGATCGAGCGTGCGGACGGCCCGCTGCAACGACTCGCGCAGGAGCATCGCCGACCACGTGACCGGGCTGCCCGAGTCGTACGAGAAGAACCAGAACTCGTAGCGGGCGCGCAGGCGCGGGTCCGAGGCCAGCCGGTTGTACATCTCCGCCCACCGGCCGAACGAGGACGCGGTGCCGTGCACGAAGACCACCGGGATGCGTCCGTGCCGATGGGGCACGGAGGCGTACAGCTGCGACTGGTCGCTGCCGAACGAGATGGCCTGGAAGAACCGGGTGTACTCCTGTCCCCAGACCGGCGAGTCGGCGAGCGAGTAGGCGAACACCGCGGTCGGCTCGGACTCCAGCGGCACCGCCTGGCCGGCGACGTCCACGGTGCCGGTCATCTCGGGGATGTGCACCTCGAGCGTGCCCTCGAGCGGTGGCCAGGCGAGCCCGGTGCGGGATCCGGGCGGGCGGAGGATGGCGGTCACCCCGATCGTCAGCTCCGGGAGGAGCAGGTCGTTCCGAGTCTCGCCGGGAAGCGGGGCGAGCGACGCGGCGAGCGGCGCGCCCAGGCCGGGCTCGCGGTAGTAGGCGTGCAGGCCGACCACCCGGTACTCGGCCACCGGGGTGAATCCGATCATGCCGCGCCCCTGCCACTGCAGCTGCGCCCGATCGAACTTGATCGTCACCTCGCCGAAGGGCAGGGGGAAGATCCCTCCGCGCAGGAGGACCTTCCGCCCCTCGTCGGATTCGAGCGAGGACGTCAGCCCCCGGTTGTACAGGTTGGCCGCGAGCCCGAAGCGAGGATCGAAGGGATTCGGCGTCTCGGACTTGTCCTCCGGGAACAGATAGGTCCAGGCATAGATCGCGGCGGCGAGATAGTACGACCGATCGCCGGTTCGCTCCGCGTGAAGGAAGGACGCCTCGGCCACCGCGAACAGCTGGTTCGGTCCGCCCGAGCCCGAGACCGCGATGTCGTGCAGCTGCTGGAGCGCCTTCTCCGGATCGGCGTCGAAGCGCCGGTCGAGGTCGGTCTCGAGGAGGACGGTATGGCTGAAGGTGCTCAGCTCGTTGTGCGACAGCGCGCTGCGGATCAGGCGCCGATGGGTGTCGGCGGCGTCCTCGTGGATCACGCGGACGGGGCTCGCGGAGCAGGCCGTCGCGAGGAGGGCCATCGTCAGCACGAGCAGCGCCATCGCGCCGCGGCGCGTCCCCTCCGTCGCTCGCCACGCTCGCGTCGTCATCCGTGTCCCCACGCCGGCGGCACATGGTAACGTGAGCGCGGGAGGAATCCCAGGGGATATGGCGCGCACGGTGCTGCTCGGATTGACCGCGCTCCTGCTCGCCCTCTCGGACGCGCCCGCGGCCGGCCAGGAGCAGCTCACGTGGGCGGGCGGCGTGGCCGGCGGGGGCTGGGAGACCATCTCCAACGGCATGGCCGCGCTGATCCGCGAGAAGGCGGGACTCAACATCCGGGTCGTCCCCGGCGGCGGGACGCAGAACCCCGTGCTCCTGTCCCGGGGCGATGCCGGCGTGGGCATGGGCATGCCGCTGCTGCTCGGCGCGGCGCTGGCCGGAGACGACCCGTACGTGGGGCGGAAGATGGACGGCCTGCTGGGGCTGGCCGGCAACATGAGCCCCAACGTCTTTCACTTCTACGTCGCCGCCGAATCGCGGTTCGCCGCGACGACGATCGACGAGATCGTGGGTCGCCGCCGGCCGATCCGTCTCGCCATCTCCCGGCCCGGCACCGCGGACGTGTGGGGCATGGAGAAGATCCTGGCGCACTACGGCCTCTGCACGCCCGGCAAGCCGTCCGATTGCTACCGGGCCTGGGAGTCGGTGGGCGCGAAGTTCCTCCGCGGCTCCTACGCCGAGCAGGCCGCGGCATTCCGGAATCACAAGGTGGACGGCGTGTTCGCGTTCCTCGCCCTGCCGGCCGCGTCGGTGCTGGAGGCCTCGGAGGGACGGCGGCTCCGATTGCTCCCGTTCCCGAAGCCGCTCGTGGAGTCGCTGGCCCGGTTCGGCTTCGCGGATGGGGCGATCCCGCGCGGCACGTATCCGAAGGCGGTGAACGCGGACGAGGCGATCCCGTCGGCCGGCATGGGTTCCACCATCGCGGCCTCGGCCAGCCTGTCCCCCGATCTCGCGTATCTCATCACCAAAGTCATCAACGACAATCCGGATCGCGTGCACCGCATCCACCCGAGCCTCGCCGACTACGATCCGGCCAGTGCCTATCAGCACCTCGGGGTGCCGCTGCATCCCGGCGCCGAGCGCTACTACCGTGAGAAGGGCTGGCTGAAGTAGGCCGTCGCCGAGTGGTACGACTCGGTAATCGCGTTCGAGTCGGTAATCGCGTGTCGCTGGCGCCGGCCAATCGGCCGAACGGGCCGTCGACCGGGCCGCTGTCCTCGGCATCCGGTTTGCTACGAGCACGGTGCATGCGCACGTGGCTCGCGGTCGCTCTGGTCGGCCTCGTCGCCGGCACGACGTCGGCGGTCGCGAGCGCGCAGGGCGTGGCCGACCTGTTCGGGAAAGTCGCCACGACGGTGGTGGTGGTGCAGGCCGAGACCGCGGACGGCACGGTCGGCGAGGTCGGCTCGGGCGTCGTCGTCTCGAGCGACGGGCGCATCATGACCGCGGCGCACGTGATCCAGGGCGCCGCCGCGATCAAGGTGCAGTTCCTCGGAGGCAGGACGGTGGCGGCGCGCGTGCTCGCCTCCGAGCAGGCCGCGGATCTGGGGCTGCTCCAGCTGGAGCAGGTGCCGCCCGGCCTCGAGGCCGCGAAGCTCGCCAACTCCGACACGGTGCGGGTGGGCGAGCAGGTCGTCGTCGTCGGGGCGCCCTATGGCCTGGGGCACGCGCTCAGCGTGGGCTGGATCAGCGCGCGGTGGGCGCCGGGCACGGTGTACCGGGCGATCCCGCTCGCCGAGTTCTTCCAGACCGACGCCAGCATCAATACCGGCAATTCGGGCGGGCCGCTGTTCAACCTGGGCGGCGAGGTCGTCGGCATCGTGAGCCACGTCATCTCCAAGGGCGGCGGGAGCGAGGGCCTCGGGTTCGTGGTGACCATGAACACCGCGAAGCAGCTGCTGCTGGAGAAGCGCTCGCTCTGGTCCGGGGTGGAAGGTCAGCTCCTGTCCGACGAGCTGGCCGACGTGTTCAACCTGCCCCCCAAGACCGGCGGCTTCCTGGTCAAGTCCGTGGCCAAGGGCTCGACCGCCGATCAGATGGGCATCCGGGGCGGGCGCAAGACCGCCACCATCGACGGCCAGCCGCTGGTGGTCGGCGGAGACATCATCCTCAACGTGCAGGGGCTCGCGATCGCGACAGCCGCCGATCTCGCCAAGATCCGCGAGCGCACCAGCCGGCTCGGCGCGGCGGCCCCGGTGAACGTGACGGTGCTGCGGGCCGGCCGTCAGCTGAAGCTCACCGGCACGATGCCCTAGCCGTCGCGATCCGACTCGCCGAAGCGTCCCGGGTCGATCTCGTCTGCGTAGCACACCGGCGAGGCCAGCGTCCCCGGGTCACCCGGCGCCGGATCGCCCAGAAACTCGAGCCCCCCGGGGTCGCGACGATAGACGCCGCGCTCGGTGACGATCCAGTCCATCGGCACGTCCCAGGGCTGGGGCCGGATGGTTTCCATCTTCGCCAGCTCGTAGCCGACGCCGATGGCGACGAGCGGCCTGGGCGCGCTCGCCAGGGTCCGGTCGAAGTAGCCGGCCCCGTAACCGAGGCGATAGCCCGAACCGTCCCAGCCGATCAGGGGGACGAGCACGACGGTGGGGACGACCGGTTCCGATCCGGCGGGATAGGGAATGCCCAGCGGCCCGGGCGTGAGCGCCACGCCGTCGTGCCACTCGCGGAAGATCATCGGCTGCCGGGGCGCGACGACCACCGGGAGCGCGGTCACCGCCCCGCGCGCGCGCAGGGCGGCGGCCAGCGGGCGGGCGTCGTACTCGCCCCGCGTCGGCCAGCCGAATGCGATCGTCGCGGCCGGAAGGCCGGGGAACGAGCGGGTCAGATGTCCGTCGATGCGGCGACGAAAGCGCTCGCGCGTCTCGGCGTCGAGGCGCTCGCGCGCGCCGATGAGGCGCTCGCGTTCGGACCGTCGCCAGGCCGCCAGGTCCACGCTCTCGCGCGATGCCACGTCTCGGATTCTACGTGGCCGGCGGGCGCGGGGAAAGGCGGCCGGTGGCCTACCCGGTTGACCGGTGCTAGGGTGGCGCCGATGGCGACGCCTCTCGCCGGTCCGAAGGGCGGCTATCTGAGCGGCAGCGCGGCGGCGATCCGGCGCGACCAGCTCGGCTTCTACGAGTCGTGCGCGCGACACTACGGGTCGTCGAGACGCGGCTCGGGCCCTATCGCGTCCTGCCAATCTACCCGGACGCGCTCGAGGAGCTGGTCGTGGCCCGGAGCCGCGAAAGCCGTCCTGATCCTCGCCGCCATCGCGTCGCGCTTCCGACTCGACCTCATCCCGGGCCAGCGCATCGTCCCCACGCCCTACATCACGCTGCGGCCGACGCCGGGCGTCCGCATGCGCGTGGCACGGCGGTGACGCTCCGCCTTGACTCCACCCATCGCAGTTGATACACAGGGCAGCGGGATGAACTTCGGCCTGATCGTCTCCAAGCAGCATCCGCCCGGCGTGTCCATGGTCGATCGCTTCCGCGAGCACATCGACCAGGTCCGGGCGGCGCGCGACGCCGGCTTCGGTCTCATCGTGATGGGCCAGCACTTCCTGTCCACGCCGTTCCAGGAGGTGCAGAGCCTGCCCGCGCTGGCGCGGCTCGCCGCGGAGGCGGGCACGATGCGGGTCGGCGCCACCGTGATCCTGCTGCCGCTGCTCAATCCGGTGGACGTGGCCGAGCAGGTCGCCACGCTCGACGTCATCACCGAGGGGCGCTTCGTCTTCGGGGTGGGCCTCGGCTATCGCGAGGAGGAGAACGAGGCCTTCGGCATCGCGCCCAAGGAGCGGGTGGGGCGCTTCGTGGAGGGCCTCGAGGTCATCAAGCGCCTCTGGGCGGACGACGAGGTGACCCACCACGGCCGCTTCTTCCATCTCACGCGCGCGCGCATGATGCTGCGCCCGGTGCAGCAGCCGCACCCGCCGATCTGGTTCGCGGCCAACAACGACGCGGCGGTGGCCCGCGCGGCGCGGATGGCCGACGCGTGGGTGATCAACCCCCACGCCAAGCTCGCGGTGCTCGAGCGCCAGATGGGCGTGTACCGCGACGCGCTGCGCGAGGCCGGCCGCCCGTTCCCGACCGAGCTGCCGATCATCAAGGAGCTGTATCTGGCGGGAGACCGCCGCACCGCGCTCACGGAGTGCCGTCCGTTCCTCGAGGCCAAGTACAAGGCCTACGCCTCCTGGGGCCAGGACAAGGCGCTCCCCGAGGGCGACAGCTTCGCGCACGAGTTCGAGGACCTCGTGGCCGATCGCTTCATCGTGGGCGATCCCGACGACGCGGTCCGCGAGATCACGCGCTACGCCGAGCGGCTCGGGGTCAACTCGTTCATCTTCCGCGTGCAGTGGCCGGGCATGGAGCAGGCGCGCGTCCTGCGCACCATCGCCCTGCTCGCGGAGCGCGTGCTCCCCGCCCTGCGGACGTCGCGGGTCGGGGCCTGACGCGGATGCCCAGCTTCCGTCACCGCGACGCCACCCTCTACTACGAGGAGACCGGGCGGGGATTCCCCATCCTCACGTTCGCGCCGGCGGGACTGCAATCGACCATCGAGGTCTGGGGCCGTCCCGCCGCGCCGATCAATCCGATCATCGAGCTGGGCGGGAGCTTCCGGGTGATCGCGATGGACCAGCGCAACGCGGGCGGCCAGTCGCGGGCCCCGATCACCGCGCAGGACGGCTGGCCCACCTACACCGGCGACCACCTCGCGGTGCTCGATCACCTCGGAATCGATCGCTGTCACCTCTACGGCCAGTGCATCGGCGGGTCCTTCATCATGAGCATGCTGAAGGCCCGGCCGGACCGGGTCGCCTCCGCGGTGCTGGCCCAGCCGATCGGGCGGGTCGGGCCGATGCCGGCGACGCGCTCGGCGCGATTCGAGGCCTGGGTCGAGTCGGTGAAGGACCACCCGGAGGCCACGCCGGCGGTCCTCGACGCCTTCTACCGGAACATGTACGGGCCGGACTTCGTCTACTGCGCGGACCGGGCCTTCGCCGCCACCTGCCGGACGCCGTGCCTGGTGCTGGCCGGCAACGACGAGGCGCATCCCTTCCCGATCTCCGAGGAGCTGGCGAAGCTGTTGCCTCGCTGCGAGTTGATCCCGGAGTGGAAGACCGGCCCGGCGCTCACGTCGGCGCGCGCCCGCGTCCGGGCGTTCTTCCTCGAGCACACGCCGGCAGGGTAGCGTGCCGCGGCCCAGGAGGGCCGCGGATGGAGCAGCTACCGATACCGGGCACGTCATCGTCGGAGAGCCGCAGTCCGCCCGCAGCAGCGCCAGGACGTCGGCCGATGGACCGCTCGCGGTGGGGGAGCGCCGAGTCCACCGCGGGGCGAGTCGCCCGGGCCAGCGGCTCGCGCAGGTCGTCGGAGCAGCGCCGCTGCGCCCGCGACCAGCTCGCGGGCCCGCCGGGCCACCTGGCTGCGTCGCGAGCCAGGCGCTTGAGCGACGGGATCCGACCCGTGAAGAACTCGTCCAGGTTCGCGCTGATGGCGGCCAGCGCGCGCAGCCGCGCGAGGGGCGGCGCGGCCGGATCCCGGGCGTCGTCCAGGAGCGAGCCGCTCTCCTCGAGCCACCACAGCTCACGGATCGGTCATCGTCGCGTCGGGGGAGGGGCTGTCGCCGAACCGAGACGGGCGGGGATGCTAGCACGAGCCGCGCGAAATAATGGGCGTGTAGTTATCCACTTATCCCCAGCCATCCACCGGATGGAAATACGACGCGCTGATGCGGCGTCGCGGACGGCGTCGGTTCCAGGTGACGTGCTGATCGGGCCTGGCGTGCGGAGGCCGCTTTGCAGCCAGCATTGATCGGCGACCACGCGTCGTCCGTCGCGAATCGCCGCATGCCTGGCGAGCAGACGAGCGCTTGACAGGCACGGACGGCTCTCCTACGGTGACCGGAGCACACGCCATACGATCTTCAGGCATACGATCTTCAGGAGGGAACGATGGTCGATTTCGCGAGCAAGACCGGTGACATCGAGGCCGCGCCGGAGACCGGGATCGCGCCCGTATCGTTGAAGCACATCGCCAGGGAAGCGGCGCACGCGGCGGAGCGCGAGGTCATCCTGCAGGTGCTCGAGAGAACCGAGTGGAATCGGGTGCGGGCGGCCAGGCTCCTGGAGATCAGCTATCGCGCCCTGCTCTACAAGATCAAGAATTTCGGCCTTCGACCGACGCGACGGCCGGTGCCCAGACACGACCGGTTCGGCCCGCTGGACTGGGCCTGACGTCGCCGGCTCCGCCGTCTCCGCCGCCTCCCGCCCGGCAACGAAGCGGAGTATGGTGGACGCATGTCTCGGCTCGCGGCCAGTAAGCGGGCGCGTCTGCCCGCCAGCGCCTTCGCCTACATCGATTCGCGCGGCCGCCGGCGGCTGCCCATCCACGACGAGGCGCACGTGCGCAACGCGCTGGCCCGATTCAGCCAGGTCGGCTTCGAGGACGAGGCGGCCCGGGAGCGTACGCGCACCCGGCTCCTGAACGCGGCGAAGAAGTACCGCATCGTCCCGGTCGGCTTCATCACCGGGCAGCTGCAGACCGAGCGGAGCAACGCCACCGCCGGCCGGCTCGTGATCGAGCTGGGGCGGCACGGCGCGCCGGGCGAGCTGGAGCAGCGGCTGCGGAGCGTCCTGCGCGATCCGAGCCTCGCCGTCCTGCACTGGTCCGAGGCCGCGGGCGCTTATCTCGACGGCGGAGGCCGCCCCACTCCGCTGCCGACCGAGGGAGACCGGCGCGGCGTCACGTTCCTCGAGCGCCAGGGGCGTCCGATGACCGCGCTGGTCCACGACCCGACGATCCTGGACGATCCCGCGCTGGCCGAGACGGTGCGGGCCGCGGTGCGCTTCGTGGTCGAGAAGGAGCTGCTGCACGGGCAGATCCAGGCCACCTCCACCGATGCGGCCGCGCTGCCGACCGGCTTCGTCACTCTCCTGATGACCGACATGGAGGGCTCCACCGCGCTGCTACGCCGCCTGGGCGACCGCTACGGCGATCTGCTGAACGACGTGCGGAGCATCCTGCGCGCCGCGGTGCTCCGCGCGAGCGGACGCGAGATCGACGCGCGGGCCGACGAGTACTTCGCGGTGTTCGAGCGCGCGCCCGCCGCGGTGGCCGCGGCGGTGGCCCTCCAGCGCGCGATCGGCGCGCGCGCGTGGCCCGACGACCTCGACGTCCGTGTCCGCGTGGGCATCCACAGCGGGCGCCCCACCCTCACCGACGTCGGCTACATCGGGCTGGCCGTCCATACCACGGCCCGGGTGTGCTCGGCGGCCCACGGGGGGCAGATCCTCCTCTCCGGCCGGGCGCGTAACGCGGTCGGCCCGTCGGCGGGCGGCGGCGTCCGGTTCCGGAGCCTCGGCCGCCATCGGCTGGCCGGCCTCCCGGAGGTCGAGACGCTGTTCCAGGCTCAGGCCAAGGGCCTGCGGGCGAGCTTCCCGAAGGCGCGAACCGGACGCCGCGGGTCGGCGAGGCCGGACGCGGCGACGCGGCGGGGCAGACCGCGCGTCCGAGGCTGAGGCGATCGCCATGCCAGTGGATCCGTGCGCCGGAAAGCCGCCCGAGCCCTCGAGCCTCGCCAACATCCCGCGCCTGATGACCGCGTACTACACGCGGCGCCCGGATCCCACGCTCCGCGAGCAGCGCGTGGCCTTCGGCACCTCGGGGCACCGCGGATCCGCCCTGGACGGCGCCTTCAACGAGGCCCACATCCTGGCCATCACCGAGGCGATCTGTCAGTACCGCCGCGAGCGGCACATCGACGGGCCGCTCTTCCTCGGCATCGACACCCACGCGCTGTCGGAATCGGCCTTCGCCAGCGCGCTCGAGGTGCTGGCCGCCAACCGGGTCGACGTGATGATCGACGAGCGGGACGGGTACACGCCGACGCCGGTCATCTCCCACGCGATCCTCGGCCACAATCGCGGGCGCGCCGACGGGTTGGCCGACGGCATCGTGATCACGCCCTCGCACAATCCGCCCGAGGACGGCGGCTTCAAGTACAACCCGCCGAGCGGCGGCCCCGCCGACACCCACGTCACCGGCTGGATCGAGGATCGCGCCAACGCGCTGCTCGCCGACGGGCTCGCCGGGGTCGCGCGCATGCCGTTCGAGCGGGCGCGCGGCGCCGCCACCACGCACCGTCACGACTACATGCGCGCGTACGTCGAGGATCTGGGTCACGTGGTGAACCTCGACGTGCTGCGCGACGCGCGCATCCGCCTCGGGGTCGATCCCCTCGGCGGCGCCGGCGTGCGCTATTGGGGGATGATCGCCGAGCGATACCGGCTGCCGTTGACGGTGGTGAGCGACGCGGTCGATCCGACGTTCCGGTTCATGACCGTGGATTGGGACGGCAAGATCCGGATGGACTGCTCGTCGGTCTACGCGATGCAGCGCCTGATCGGCCTCCGCGACCGGTTCGACGTGGCCTGGGCCTGCGACACCGATCACGATCGTCACGGCATCGTGGCCGGCAGCGGCGGCCTGCTGAACCCGAATCACTACCTCGCGGTGGCCGTCGCCTACCTGTTCGCCCACCGGCCGGGCTGGCCGAAGCACGCCGGCGTCGGCAAGACGCTCGTGAGCAGCAGCATGATCGACCGGGTGGCCGCGCGGCTCGATCGTCGGCTCGTCGAGGTGCCGGTCGGCTTCAAGTGGTTCGTCGAAGGGCTCCTCGACGGTAGCCTCGGCTTCGGAGGCGAGGAGAGCGCCGGCGCGTCGTTCCTGCGGCGCGACGGTACCGTGTGGACCACCGACAAGGACGGGATCATCCTCGGGCTGCTCGCCGCCGAGATGACCGCGGTCACCGGCCGGGATCCCGCCGATCTCTACCGCGAGCTGACCCGGCAGTTCGGCGACTTCGCGTACGAGCGGATCGATGCGGCCGCCACCGTCCAGCAGAAGACGCTGCTGGCCCGGCTCTCGCCCGCCCAGGTCGGCGCCGCCGAGCTGGCCGGCGATCCGATCACCGCGCGGCTGACGACCGCGCCGGCCAACGACGCGCCCATCGGCGGGCTGAAGGTCGCCACCGCGAGCGGCTGGTTTGCGGCGCGGCCGTCCGGAACCGAGGAGGTCTACAAGCTCTACGCGGAGAGCTTCAAGGGCCCCGACCACCTGCGGCGGATCCAGGCCGAGGCCCAGGCCCTCATCCGGCAGGTCTTCGAGGCGGCGGGCGCGGCGGCCGGGCCGGGGGGCTGACTCAGAACCGCCGGGCCAGTCCGCCGAGCACCGTGCGCGGATTGCCCGGCGTGAACACGATGCCCTGCACGCTCGTGGTCGCTCAGCCCTTCTTGCCGCCCTTGGCGTCCCGGTGCGCGAGCGCCACCGCGGCCTCGGGGGTCAGCACGCGGAACGCCATCGTCTCGATCAGGTAGAGCCGCACCGTCGTGTCGGTGTGGCTCTGGTAGCCGATCGACAGGTCGGTGCCGATGGTCAGCTCGAAGTCGCCGCCGCGGAGGCTCACCACCACCGCGCCGTTGACCGCGGGCGCCCACACCAGCGGGCCGTCCACCAGCTTGCGCACCACGTTCAGCACCGGATAGCCGCCGTCGCCGACCGCCTGGGTGAGGCCGGTGTAGTAGCGCGGCCCCATCGCGATGGCGTAGGGCCCGTCGACGCCGGCCAGCCGCAGGAGCCGCGTGGCCTCGGCGATGCAACGCGGGTACTCCTGGTAGTCGTCGGGGATCGGGAGGATGGGATGCACGGACGCCTCGTCGATGCCCTTGATGCCGCCGGTCGCGTAGCCGTGGAAGATCGCGGTGTCCTCGGCGAAGGCGATGCGGGTGGCCGCATCGATGAGGGGCTGCAGCTCGGGATCCTCGGCCCCGCGCTCGACCGCGTCCATCTCCTCGCGCGACAGCTCGAAATACGAGCGCAGCTCGATCAGCGGCAGCGCCTGCCGCCGGGAGGCCTCGATGTCGGCGATGGGCGCGCGGCCGAGAGACTCGCGGCGCCCGGTGTTGACCGCCGCCGCGGTGGGGCCGAGCGGGCCGTCGAAGTCCACCAGCTTGCGGCCGGCGAGCTTGAGCTTGAGGACTCGCGAGGCCTCGGCATCGATCTCTCTCCACGCTTCGCTCGAGATGGGGGCCAGCTCGCGCCTGAGGTTGTTCATAGCCCCTGGCCCCCCTTCAGGCTGCCGATGCCGAGCGATCCGGCGCTACCGTCCGCCGCGTGCGCGCCGTCGCCGTTGCCGCCGGCGCTGGCCTGCTCGAGCGCGACGAGCGAGCCGGTCGTGAACAGATATTCCTTGAGGTGGGCGTCCATGGTCGCGTCACGCCGCCGGTACCACTCGAGCAGCATGGCGAAGTGCTCCTTCTCCTCGTCGCGGTTGTGGGCCAGGATCTCCTTGAGGTCTCCGTCGGTCGCCGCGTCGACCCGCTGATCGTACCAGTCGGCCGCCTCCAGCTCCTCCTGCATGGAGGTGATCGCCCGATGGTTGTCCATCGTCTCCGGCCGGAGCCGGTCTTCCGATTCGTGGTAACCCGCCGAGTTCGCCATCACCGCTCCTTTGAGAGAGTGCCCGGCCGAGAAGGTGTCGGCTCGTCCCGCGCCGCCGGGCGAGCAACGTCACGATACCGCAGCTGGCAGGAGGCTTCAACGTGTCGCGTCAGATCAGCGCGGTTCCAGTCGCGCGAGCAGGTCGCTCATCGGATGGTCGGCCTCGAGCCGCATCACCGGCGCGGAGATGGACGCGAGCCCACGCCTCGTGCATGGCCCGGCTCCGCGCCGTAGCGCTGCTGCTCTCGGGCGCGCAGGCGGGCCAGGCGCACCGGCGTCGGCACGAGCAGGAAGACGACCAGGTCGCCCCAGCCGCACCGCGATCCGGAAAGCACCCAGGTCGGGGACTGCTCGAGTGCCGACTCGAGCCGGGCCAGTCGCTCGTCGCGCGGGCGCACCTGCCGGAACGGCGGGTCGGTCGGCATCCAGTAGAAGTCGTCGGTATCGAGATGGCGGTGACCATGGCGTCGCGCGATCGCGGCGGCCAGCGACGAGGTGCCGCTGCCCGCGGCGCCGAAGATGTGGATGCGGCGGGATCTCACGCGGCGGTTGGCCGAGAATCAGTCGCAGCGCTTGAGGAGCAGCGACCAGAACTTCACGGGCCGGCTGCCCTCGTTGCGGCCGAGGTGAGCGGTCCCGTCCGGGAGCCAGTGCGCGGCGCCGGTCTTGAGCAGCTCGCGCCGCCCCTGGGCGTAGAGGACCAGCTCTCCGTCCTGGACGATGGTGATCTCGGGGCCGGTGTTCATGTGGAGATCGGAGTCGGCGCCGGGCTGGTAGGTCACGAGGACGAGCCGGACCGTGTCGTTGTCGAGCAGCACGCGCTCGGCGATCTTGCCGCTCGCCGGCTGCGCGCGGCTCAGCGCGGCCGTGAGCGCGACGAGGGCGATGAGAACGCCGAGGGTGGTCGCTCTCCGCATGGATCCCTCCTGTTCATCGTGATGTCCACCGCCTTACAGCCGATTATCCGGCTTGACGGACCGGACGTTCGGGCCGATCCTGACCGCATGAGCGAGATCACGAACGAGCCCATCGCGCGGCGCGGGCTGCTGGCCGGAAGCCTGGCGCTCGTGGCCGTCACGCTGAGCGGGCGCCCGGTCCGGGGAGCATCGAAGCCCATCGTCTCGGTGCACAAGTCGCCCACCTGAGGATGCTGTGCGGCGTGGGTGGGTCACCTGCGCGCCGGCGGCTATGCGGTTCGGACCGAGGATCTCGACGACCTGGCGCCCGTCAAGCGGAAGCTGGGGGTGCCGTCGTCGCTTCAGAGCTGCCACACCGCGGTGGTCGAGGGCTACGTCATCGAGGGCCACGTGCCCGCCGACGTCATCGATCGGCTGCTCCGCGAGCGGCCCGCGGTGGCCGGCCTCGCGGTACCGGGCATGCCCGTCGGCTCTCCGGGGATGGAATCGCCGGGGCAGCGAGCCGAGCGCTACGACGTGATGGCGTTCGACCGGCAGGGGCGCGCGACGGTCTACGCGAGCCGCTGACCCGGCCGGCGCCGGCCTAGGAGGCCGGCTTCGGCTGACCGTACTGCAGGCCCGGCGAGCCGCACGCGCATCGTCCCGCGGAGAAGATCGGTCGCGGGGCGAGCGTGTCCATCACGTCCTGCACCACTTCCGGATCAGGCTCACCGAGGTCCTTGGCGATGCATCGCGCGCAGTACGCCTGGCCCTGGTGATCACGCAGCCACTGGCGCACGGTGCTCTCGAGGACGTCGTCGGCCATCAGGGGTGCCCTCGCATCGGAGTGTCGTGACTCATGACGCCGAAAATAGCACGGACGCCGGGTCTCCGCTCGGGATCGGCGGACCGCGCCGGCGGCAGGGGCGCGAGCCCCGCGGCACGCCGGGGTGTGCGCCATGGTAGACTCCGGCCCTGTGCGGGGCTCCCGTCCGGGCCATGGGCCGCTGAGCGGCGTCACGGTGCTCGACCTGAGCGGCTACGTGGCCGCTCCCTACGGCTGCACGCTGCTGGGTGACCTCGGCGCGCGCGTCATCAAGATCGAGCCGCCCGAAGGGGACAACCTCCGCAACTATCCCTCGACCCTGGCGGGCGAGAGCCGCGCCTTCCTCGGGGTCAACCGCAACAAGCAGGGCATCGGCCTCGACCTGAAGCGGCCGGGCGGGCTCGGCGTGCTTCGCCGCCTCGTCGAGGGCGCCGACGTGATGGTGCACAACTTCCGGCCGTCCGTGCCGGAGCGGCTCGGCATCGACTACGAGCGCATGCGGGCGGTCAACCCGCGCCTCATCTATTGCGCGCTCACCGGCTACGGCGACTCCGGTCCGTTGAAGGATCGGGCCGGCTACGATCAGGTTTTGCAGACCATGACCGGCATCTGCGTCGAGCAGGGCAAGCCCGGAGATCCCGAGATCGTCTACGGCTCCGCGGTCGACTTCTACTCGTCCTCCATGCTCGCCTTCGCGGTCTCGTCGGCCCTGTTCGAGCGCAGCCGCACCGGCGTGGGCCAGTACGTGAGCGTCTCGCTGCTCCGCAGCGCGCTCACCATGCAGGCCGGCCGGCTCGTGTGGGTGGACGGCGAGGGGCGCGACGTCGCGCGCGACATGCGGTCGGGCGGGATCACCGGCTTGCATCCCACGAAGCGGGGCACCCTGTACATCTCGGCCAACACGCCCCACTTCTGGAAGGCCCTGTGCGAGCTGACCGGGCTATCCGAGCTGGCGGGCGATCCGCGCTTCGATACCATGAAGAAGCGAGCCCGGCACGCCGACGTGCTCGTCCCGCGCCTTCGCGAGGCGCTGCTCGCGCGCACCGCCGTCGAGTGGGAGGCCGTGTTCGGCGACCAGGTGCCCTGCGCCGCCGCGCGCCCGGTCGAGGACATGTTCGAGCACCCCCAGGTCGCCGCCGAGGGCATCCTGGCCGAGTTCGAGCATCCCACCGTCGGCCGCTACCGCGGCATGGCGCACCCGGTCCGGTTCGGGGACGGACCGCCGCCCGCGCCGCTCCCCGCGCCGACCCTGGGGCAGCACGCGCGGGAGATCCTGGCGAGCCTCGGCTACACGGACGCGGAGATCGAGCGCCTGGGCCGGGAGGGCGCGGTGATCGGCGTGGACACACGCGCGACGGCCTGAGCGTGCGCGACCTCCTGATGCGCAGCAAGCTGTTCGTGCCCGCCTCGCGGCCCGAGCTGTTCGAGAAGGCGCTGGCCGGGGACGCGGACGCGCTGTCGTTCGACCTGGAGGACTCCGTGCAGGAGAGCCGCAAGACCGAGGCGCGCCGAACGCTGCGGGCCTTCCTGCGGGATCTCGCCGCGCGCCCGCACGACAAGGTCGTGATCGTGCGGGTCAACGGCCTCGGCACCCCGCACTTCGAGGCCGACGTGGCCGCGGTGGCCGGCCCGGGGGTGGACCTGATCAACCTGCCCAAGCCCGAGTCCGCCGCGGACGTCCGCGCCGCGGCCGCGGTCCTCGCGCGTCACGAGGCCGAGCGGGGGCTCGCCGGGCCGATCGGGATCCTCGCGAACATCGAATCGCCCCGCGGACTCCGTCTCGCCGTCGAGATCGCCGCCGCCGATCCTCGCGTGGCGGGGCTGCAGCTGGGACTGGGCGATCTGTTCGAGCCCTACGGCCTCGACCGGTCCGACGCGCGCGCGGTGCACGCGATGCAGCTGGCGGTGCGCCTCGCCGCGGCGGAGGCCGGCATCTGGGCCTGCGACACCGTCTACGGCACCGTGAAGGATCCCGAGGGGTTCACCCGCGAGGCGGAGACGGCGCGGCGGCTCGGCTTCGTCGGCAAGTCGTGCATCCATCCCACGCAGGTCCCCCTGGCCAACGCGGTGTTCCGGCCGAGCGACGCCGAGATCGCGGCGGCCGGCCGCGTGGTCGGCGCGGCGCGGGAGGCCGAGGCGCGCGGCGTCGGCGCCTACCTGGTGGACGGCCGCATGATCGACATCCCGTTCGTCAGGCGCGCCGAGGCGATCCTGGCCGCGGCCCGCCGGCTCGGCCTCGGCACGGCCGCCCGCGACCGGTAGCTCCACGGTCCAGCGCGCCGGGGGCGGGCGGTGCCCCCGGCGGCTCGCGGGAGTGCTATCCTGCCCCCGACGGCCGAGGCGGTCACGGTGCGGCTGCTGCACCGGCTCCCGGCCGACTGATCGGAGCGCGCGAGGAGGCGCAGAGCGATGATCGTCCCGCTGACCCTGGGTGATTTTCTCGATCGAGCCGAGCTGGTCTACGGTGAACGCGAGGCGGTGGTGGACGAGCCCAATCCGCCGGGCGGCGGGCTCGGGCGCTTCAGCTACGCCCGCTTCGCCGAGATGTCGCGCAGCCTCGCGGCCGCGCTCGACGACCTGGGCGCCGCCCCCAACGAGCGGGTGGCCATCGTCTCGCCGAACGCGGCGCGCTTCCTGATCAGCCTGTTCGGGGTCAGCGTGTACGGGCGCGTGCTGGTGCCGGTGAACTTCCGGCTCAACACCGAGGAGATCCGCTACATCGTCGACCACTCCGGCTCCACCGTCCTGCTCGTCGATCCCGAGCTGGACGAGCCGCTGCGCGACATCCGGGTCAAGCACCGCTTCGTGCTGGGCAGCGGCACGGACCCGCAGCTCTTCTCGAGAAAGGACGCGACGCCGCGGCTGCGCGTGACCGACGAGAACGCCACCGTCTCCATCAACTACACCTCGGGCACCACCGCGCGTCCGAAGGGCGTCCAGCTCACGCACCGCAACTTCTGGCTCAACGCGGTCACGTTCGGCTGGCACCTGGGCCTGAGCGACCGCGACGTCTACCTCCACACCCTGCCCACCTTCCACTGCAACGGCTGGGGCATGCCCTACGCGGTCACCGCCATGGGGGCGCGGCACGTCGTCATCCGCAAGATCGACGGCGAGGAGATCCTGCGCCGGGTCGAGGCCGAGGGCGTCACCCTGTTCAACTGCGCGCCCGCGGTCATCGCCGCGGTGCTGGACGCCGCGGCGGCGCGGCGGCAGCAGGGGACCGCGGTGCCGGGACGGGGCCGCGTGCGGGTGGTCATCGCCGGCGCGCCCCCGCCGTCCAAGACGATCGAGCGGATCGAGACCGAGCTGGGCTGGGAGTTCATCCAGATCTACGGGCTCACCGAGACCGCGCCGCTCCTGACCATCAACCGGGCGCCCGCCGAGTGGGACGGCCTCGAACCGGGCGAGCGGGCCCGTCGGCTGTCCCGTGCGGGCGTGCCCGCGGTGGGCGTCCGCATGGCGGTGGACGGGGAGGGCGAGGTGCTCGCGCGCGCCAACCACGTCTTCGAGGGGTACTGGAACCAGCCCGAGGAGACCGCCAAGGCCATCGTCGACGGGTGGTTCCACACCGGCGACGGCGGGTACCAGGAGGGCCCGTTCATCGCCATCTCCGACCGCAAGAAGGATGTGATCATCACCGGGGGTGAGAACGTCTCCTCGATCGAGGTCGAGGACTGCCTGTTCCAGCACCCGGCGGTCGCCGAGGCGGCGGTCATCGGCGTGCCCGACGAGAAGTGGGGAGAGACGATCAAGGCCCTGGTCGTCGTGCGGCCCGGCATGACGTGCACCGAGCGGGATCTCATCGAGCACTGTCGCGGCCGCATGGCCCACTACAAGTGCCCGACCTCGATCGAGATCCGCGAGGCGCTCGTCCGCACCGCCACCGGCAAGCTGCAGAAGTTCAAGCTCCGCGAGCCCTACTGGGCGGGGCGCGCGCGCAAGGTGAACTGAGCCGGCCGTCCCGGACCTCGGCCCCGTGAAGGATCCGGTGTGCGGGATGGACGTGGAGCCGGCCGAGGCCGCGGGCGGCCACGCCGAATATCGGGGCACCACGTACTGGTTCTGCAATCCCGTCTGCCGGGAGAAGTTCGTCGCCGATCCCGCGCGCTATCTCGAGCCGCGGCCCGCCGAGGACAGCGCCGCGGACTCGCGCCCCTACACGTGCCCGATGCATCCGGAGGTGCGCCGGGTCGGCCCGGGCAGCTGCCCGAAGTGCGGCATGGCCCTGGAGCCCGTCGAGGTGGCCGCGGCCGACGAGGCGCCGAGCGCCGAGCTGACCGACATGAGCCGGCGCTTCTGGGTCAGCCTGGTCCTCACCGTTCCCGTGTTCGCGCTGGCGATGGCCGACGTGGTGGCGCCCCGGGCCGCGGCGTGGCTCGGCCCCGGCGCGCGCCTCTGGGTCCAGCTGATCCTGACCGCGCCGGTGGTGCTGTGGGGCGGCTGGCCCTTCTTGGCTCGCGGCGTGCAGTCCATCGTGACGCGCCATCTCAACATGTTCACCCTGATCGCGATCGGCACCGGCGCCGCGTTCGGCTACAGCGTCTTCGCCGTGCTCTGGCCCGACGCGCTGCCGCGCGAGATGCGGCACGGCGGCGCGCCCCCGGTGTACTTCGAGGCCGCGGCGGTGATCACGACCCTGGTCCTGCTCGGGCAGGTCCTCGAGCTGCGCGCCCGGCACGCGACGTCGGGGGCGATCCGCGCGCTGCTGGGCCTGGCCCCGAAGACGGCGCGGCGGATCCGCGGCGACGGTGGCGACGAGGACGTCCCGCTCGGCCACGTGCAGGTCGGCGATCGGCTGCGCGTGCGCCCGGGCGAGCGCGTCCCGGTGGACGGCACCGTGCTCGAGGGCGCGAGCGCGGTGGACGAGTCGATGGTCAGCGGCGAGCCCATCCCGGTCGAGAAGACGCGCGATGCCCGGGTCACCGGGGGCACCGTGAACGGCTCCGGCAGCTTCGTGATGCGCGCCGAGCGCGTCGGCGCCGACACGCTGCTGGCCCAGATCGTGCGCATGGTCTCGGAAGCGCAGCGCAGCCGCCCCCCCATCCAGCGGCTGGCCGACGTGGTGTCGGCCTGGTTCGTGCCCGCGGTGGTCGTCGTCGCGGTCGGGACCGCGATCGTGTGGGGTCTCGTGGGCCCCGAGCCGCGCCTGGCCTACGCGCTGGTCAACGCGGTCTCCGTGCTGATCATCGCCTGCCCGTGCGCCCTCGGGCTGGCCACGCCGATGTCGATCATGGTGGCGACGGGCCGGGGCGCGCAGGCGGGCGTGCTGATCCGGAGCGCGGAGGCGCTCGAGATGATGGAGAAGGTCGACACGCTGGTCGTCGACAAGACCGGCACCCTCACCGAGGGCAAGCCCCGTCTCGTCTCGGTGGTGGCGGTGGAGGGCACGCCGGAAAGTCAGGTCCTGGCGCTGGCCGCGGGGCTCGAGCGAGGCAGCGAGCATCCGCTCGCGGCCGCCATCCTGGCCGCCGCCGCCGAGCGCGGGGTGCCCGCCGCCGAGGTCGGGGACTTCCGCGCCCTGACCGGCCGCGGGGTGGCCGGCGCGATCGCGGGCAAGCCGGTGGCGCTCGGCAACCAGCGCCTGCTGCAGGACCTGGGTGTCGACGCCGGGCCGCTGGCCGCGCGGGCCGAGGTGCTGCGGCGCGAGGGGCAGACCGTGATGTTCCAGGTGGCGGGGGACCGGGCCATCGGTCTGCTCGGCGTCGCGGATCCGGTCAAGCCGAGCGCGTTCGAGGCCATTCGCCTGCTGCACGCCCAGGGCCTTCGCGTGATCGTGCTCACCGGCGACAACCTCGTCACCGCGCAGGCGGTGGGCCGCGCCCTGGGCCTCGACGAGATCGTCGCCGAGGTGCTGCCCGAGCAGAAGGTCGAGACGGTGCGGCGCCTGCAGGCCGCCGGCCGCGTGGTCGCGATGGCCGGCGACGGCATCAACGACGCGCCGGCGCTGGCCGCCGCCGACGTGGGCATCGCGATGGGCACCGGGACCGACGTGGCGATGGAGAGCGCGGGCGTGACCCTCGTCAAGGGCGACCTGCGCGGGATCGTGCGGGCGCGCCGGCTCTCCGCCGCGGCGATGCGCAACATCCGCCAGAACCTGGCGTGGGCCTTCGTCTACAACGTGCTGGGCGTGCCGGTGGCCGCGGGCGCGCTGTATCCCGTCGCGCGGCTGCTGCTGAGCCCGATGATCGCGAGCGCGGCCATGAGCGGGAGCTCGGTCTCGGTGATCGCCAACGCGCTGCGCCTGCGCCGAGTCCCGCTGTGATCTCGCCGGGCCCGATCTAGGGGCCGTGCCCGTTGCCCCGGACCGCCTCCTGCAGCGCCGTCGCCAGGTTGTGGTTCGCGGCGGTGAGGTGCGGGTGGACCTCGAGGGCGCGGCGGAAGAGCGCGGCCGCCTGCCGGTACTGGCCCAGGGCCATGTGGCAGAGGCCCTGTCCGGACAGCGCCCCGAAGTGGTTCGGGTTGCGGGCGAGCGTCTCCGTGCAGTCCTCCACCGCGCCGGCGAAGTCGTGGGCGACGTAGCGGGCGGTCGCCCGCTTGTTCCAGCCCTCGGCGAAGGCGGGCGCGCGCTCGGTGATCCGCGTGAAGAGGGCGATGGCCCGGTCCAGGTCCCGCCGCTCCATGGCCTCGACGCCCTCGCGCAGGAGCCGATCCAGCTCGGGGTCGCCGGACTCGCACCAGATACGCCAGAGGATGGCCTCCGCGCGGGCCGCGAGAGCCGGGTCGTCGCTCCGGAGGGCCGCGAGGGCTTCGGCCTCGGTCATCGCCCGGATACTGCGCTGCCGAGCGCGCGGCGTCAAGAACGGCGCCCCGCCGACGGCGGAGTGTCAGCTGATACGGCGGCGACGACAACGCGGTGACGGACACCGTGCCGACCGGCGTGGAATCGCCGCTTCGAGACGCGTTCTGCCGTGGCCCGCTTCTTGCGATTTCCGTCGCCGGAATTTGTCACCGTGATGCGACACGCCAAGACGATCGAGCCCGAGCAGGACCAGCGGCGGTGCCCGCGTCAGCGCGTCTCCTGGCTCGTGACGGTGGCCGCGGGAGCGCGCCAGTACCAGGGTCGCACCAAGGACGTCAGCGCCTCCGGCGCGAAAATCTTGCTCAAGGAGCGGCCCCCCCTCGGCACGGAAGTCGGCCTCTGCTTCCGTCCGCCCGGTCGACGGCCGGTCGAGACCCGCGCGCTGGTCTGGCGGCTCGACGGCGAAGGCCTCGCGTGCATGTTCGTCGGGACCCAGGGCGCCGACTTCCTCGCCGCGGTCACGCCGCGCAGCATCGCCGCGCCGGGGCGGCCGGAGCCGATTCCCGCGGGCGGCACCGTGCTGCTGGCCAGCGCCGAGGCGGGGCTGCGCACGCTCGCGCAGAACGCTCTCACGCGCGCCGGCTACACGGTGCTCGACGCCGGCCCGCAGCCGCTCCTCGCGCTGCGGATGGCCGAGGAGCACCGGAGCGCGATCACCCTGGCGCTGGTCGCCGCCGAGCTGCGGCTGATGAACGGTGATCTCCTGGCCCGGCGACTGGCCCCCATGCTGCCCTCGGCCAAGCTGCTCCTCATGGCCAGCCGCTCGGCTCCCAGCCCCGCCACCGACGGCGGGTTGTGGCTGCCCACACCCTGCACGGACAGCGAGCTGCTCGCGCGCGTCCGGCAGGCCCTCGCCGCCTAGCCTCACTCCCGGCGACTCCCGATCGTCGATTGCCCTTGACGGGCCAGTCCGCCCCGTGGAGCATCGGGGCGCGCGCACGCTGGGCGCCCGGAGGCCGTCACTGGTGACACGTCGAAAGCTCCTCGCCACCCCGGCCGGCGCGGCGGCGCTCGCCGCGGTCGGTGCGCCCCGCGGGGCCGTGGCCCAGACGTCGAAGCGCGGCGGCACCCTCACCATCCGCGCGTGGGATCCGCCGCACTTCGATCACAGCCTCGTGCACGCCTACCGCACCCACGTGGCGATCTCGTTCACCCACAGCCGTCTCCTGCGCCACCGGGCCGGCCCGGCGGTGAAGCCGGGCTCGCTCACGCTCGAGGGCGATCTGGCGGAGTCGTGGACGCAGCCGAGCGACACGACCTACGTGTTCCGGCTTCGCCGAGGCGTGCCCTTCCACCCGAAGCCCCCGGTCAACGGACGCGAGCTCACCGCGGACGACGTCAAGTTCACCTTCGAGCGCATGCTCACCGAGACGGGCAGCCACGCCTCGATGTACCGGTCGATCGCGAAGATCGAGGCGCTCGATCGGTGAGCACGCCGTGACCGCTCTCGCGGATCGCGTGGCCATCGTCACCGGCGCCGGCCACGGCATCGGCCGCGCCATCGCGCTGGCCCTCGCGGCAGCGGGCGCGCAGGTGGCGGCCGCCGACGTGGACGCGGGCGCGGCCAAGGCGACCGCGGACGCCGTCGCGGCCCTCGGGGCCCGCAGCCTCGCCCTCGACATCGACGTGGGCGACCTGGCCGCGATCGACCGGATGGTCGGGCAGGTGCTGGCCGCCTTCGGCCAGATCGACGTCCTGGTGAACAACGCCGGGGTCACGCGGCGCGCCGACATCATGGATCTGACCGAGCAGGACTGGGACCGCATCATGCGGGTCAACGCCAAGGGCGTCTTCTTCTGCCTGCAGCGGGTGGCCCGCGAGATGATCCCCCGGCGGCGGGGCTCGATCGTCAACGTGGCCTCGATCGCGGGCAAGGGTTACGCGGGCACCTCGAATGCGATCTACGCGGCGAGCAAGGGCAGCGTCATCTCGCTCACCCGCACCGCCGCGCAGCAGCTGGCCCGCCACGACATCAACGTCAACGCGATCTGCCCCGGGGTCACCGTCACCGCGCTCTCCGAGGCCAACGTGGCGGTGCGGGCGCGCGACGAGGGCGTCTCGGTGGAGGAGATGAAGCGGCGACGCAACGCGGTCATCCCGCTCGGTCGCGCCAACGAGCCCGAGGACGTGGCCGCCCTGGCCGTCTTCCTGGCCTCCCCGGCCGCGCGGAACATCACCGGCCAGTCGCTCAACGTCGACGGCGGCCTCGTCTTCGACTGACCGCACGGAAGGAGATCTCCGAATGAACATCGGCATCTCGGTGCCCCTGCCGGCCTATCTGGTCGACGTGGGGGTCATGGCCCGCACCGCCGAAGAGCTCGGCTTCGAGTCGTTCTGGTGCGCCGAGCATCCCTTCATCCCGGTCCACACCACCAGTCGCTTCCCCGGCTCCGAGGACGGGGTGATTCCGGAGGCGTACTCGCACTTCATCGATCCCTTCGTGGCCCTGGCGCGCGCTTCCGGGACCACTCGCCGCATCGCGCTCGGCACCGGCATCGTGCTGGTGCCCGAGCGTCATCCGCTGCTGCTCGCGAAAGAGGTCTCAACTCTCGACCTGTTCAGCGGCGGCCGCTTTCTCTTCGGCATCGGGGCGGGATGGCTCCGCGAGGAGACACAGCTGATGGGCGGCGACTTCGACCACCGCTGGACGCAGACCCGCGAGTCGATCCTGGCCATGAAGGAGCTGTGGACGAAGCCCGAGGCGGAATTCCACGGCAAGTACTACGATTTCCCGCCGGTGCGCTCCAATCCCAAGCCGCGGCAGAAACCCCATCCGCCGGTGCTGCTGGGAGGCGATGCCCGCAACGTGCTCGAGCGCATCGTGGACTGGGGCGACGGATGGCTGCCGAACCGGGTGACGCCCGATCAGCTCCGCGAAAAGCGCGCCACGCTCGATCGGCTAGCCCGGGAGGCCGGCCGCGATCCCGCGACCATCACGATCTCGGTGCACGGGCAGCCCGCCGACCGCGACCTGATCGAGCGACTTCACGAGGCCGGCGCCACCCGCGTCATCGTTCGGCCCGCCACCACGAGATCGGAGCCGGATATGGTGCGCGAGCTGACCCGGATCGCCGACACCGTCCTCCGCTAGCGTTCCCTCACCCCGGAGGAGATTAGGGCAGGGTCCACGCTCACGCGTTCGGGATCCACGGCCAGTACTTCGCGATCGCGCCGGCGTCCACCCGCAGGTCGGTGCCCGTGATCATCTCGGCGTCGTCGCCGGCCAGGAACACCACCGCGCGGGCGTAGTGGCGCGGGCTCGGCAGCCGGCCCATCGGCACCATCTTCGGGAAATCCAGGCCGCGAGCGTGCGCCTCGGGCCGCGGCCGTCCCCACGTCACCGCGCGCTCGGCCGCCTCGTCGGTGTCGGTGGCGGTCGGCGTGAGGCTGTTGACCCGGATGCCGTGCCGGGCCAGGTCCATGGCGGCGGCGCGCGTGAAGTTGAGCAGGCCGCCCTTGCTGGTCGAGTAGGCGATGTTGCCGGCCTGGCCCTGATGGCCCGCGGTGGAGACGACCACCACGATGCTGCCGCGGCGCCGCTGCTCGACCATGAGGCGGGCCACGTGCTTCGTGCAGAGGAACGTGCCGGTCAGGTTGACCGCGAACTGGCGGTTCCAGCGCTCCACCGGCATCTCGAGCACGCCGAGCCCGCCGAGGATGCCCGCGTTGTTGACCAGGATGTCCACGCCGCCGTGGGCGTCGCGCACGCGCGCCACCATCGCCTGGACCTGTCCCTCGTCGGTGATGTCGCACGCGATGCCGAGGGCCTGGCCGCCGCGCCGCCGGATGGCCTCCGCGCACTGCAGGGCGTTCTCCGACGCCAGGTCCACGCAGGCGACGACGGCGCCCTCGTCGGCGAGCCCCTCCGCGATGCCCCCGCCGATGTTGGGGCTGGTGCCGGTGACGACGGCGACCTTGCCGGCGAGCGAGGTCATGGCGCGCGATCGACCGACCGGGGCCTCGGGCGGGGGCGTGGTCGGAATGGAGCCGGTCAGCGGCCCATCCGGTCGAGCGCGCGCCCCCGTCTCCGCTGATGCCAGCTCGCCAAACCGGCGCCGGCGAGCGCGGCGCCGAAGAGGAGGAACGTGCCCGGCTCCGGCGCGGCATAGCGGACGTAGTACGGCTGGACGCCGCCGAAGTCGTCCCAGCCGCCGGGGCCGCGGAGGAGGAAGTTCTGGACGCCGCCGTTGTCCGGCTGCGCGAGGCCCCAGTTCGTGTAGACACCGCCGGGAGCCGAGCCGCCCGGCCCGCCGATCCAGAAAACCTGATTCGCCTGGGGCCCGTCGCTCCAGGTCCACGTGCCCTCGGAGGCCTGGTCGGAGCCGCCGAGCCATCCGATCGGCGCCAGCCCGGCGAGGAAGGAATCCACCGCCGCCGACGTGACGATCGCCAGATGGCCGGGCACGCCCTGATGCGACGACGCCCGCGCGGCCGCCCGCGCGGTGGGCCAGGTCACCGGTGTCGGCACGACCTCGTAGAAGTAGCCGTCGGGACCTTGAACCGGCACGGCCTCGGCCGGGGTGATCGCGAGTGCGATGAGGAGCGTCTCGAGGAGAAAGAAGATCCGGATGCGCCGCATAGAGCCCTCCCACCCAGTGCCGCAACGATTTCTCACTGGGAACTACTGGCGAGCCTATCAACGCCCCTCACGGATGACCAAGAAACTAGATCGCGCGGGCCTCGAGCCGCCTCGGCGCGGGCCGGTCGGCCGGGCTAGCCGAGGCCGACGCCGCGCAGCCCGAGCAGTCGGGCCAGCACGGTGCCGATCGTTACCCCGCTCTGCGCCGCTGCTCCTGCAGGTAGCGCACCGACACCCGCTCGATCGGGACCGCCTCAGGCGACAGGCCGTCGGGGTTCTTGTACTCGAACGGCGCGTCGCGGCCGCCGAAGTGCTTGGTCACCACCAGGCGGCGCCACTGGATGACCTCGGCGTCGGTCGAGGAGAGCTTCTCCGGCGTGTCGTAGCGCTGGTTGATCATCACGCGCTCGTCCTGGCGCGAGAAGTTGTACTCGATGATCCACCGGTGCAGCGTCGCGTAGGCCAGGCGCTCCACCATCCGGCCGATCGCGGTCTTCGGCCGCAGGCAGTGGTAGTACCAGACGCGCGTGAGGTTCTCCTCGACCGGCACGCACATGCGCGTGTAGAGATCCCACCCGAACTCGGCCCGGAACATGCCGGGCAGGTGATGGCCGCCGCACCACTTCGCGGAGCGGGGCGGTGGAATGTGGCGGCGCGCGCGGTCGGCGAGGGGACGGGTCAGCCACGTCCAGAGCCGGCGATAGGTCGTCCGGGGCCACTTGCGTCCGTCGGGATAGACGTCCTGCCGCGGGTTCTGGCGCAGGTAGTTGCTCTCGGCCACGTCGCCGCCGAAGCCGTTGCCCACGAAGATGGGATGCTCGCCCTGCGCGCCGCGGGCGATGAACCCGCTCCGGGCCACCACGATCGCGTTGCGGTGGACGTAGTTGACGTGCGAGTCCATCGAGTTCTCGAGGGCGACTTCCCAGTTGCACCGCCAGTCGACCTGCCCGAGGAGGATCAGCGTCTCCTCGTCGAAGAACTCCTCGGGCACGTCCTCCTCGATCGGCGCGGGCGATCCCTCGCCGATCCACACGAACACCAGCCCCTTGAGCGTCCGCGTCGGGTACGCCCGGGCCTCCGTGCCGGCCTTGCCGCACACGCTCGAATCGGGCCCCTCGGAGAGCACCATCATGTTCTTGCCGGACTCGTCGTAGACCCAGCCGTGGTAGGGGCAGGCCACCGTGCCGCGGTAGTGGCAGTCGCCCTCGCTGAGGCGCGCGCCGCGATGGGGGCAGACGTCCTGGATGGCCACCACGTCGCCCCCCGCGCCGCGGAAGAGGCACAGCTCCTCCCCGAGGAGCGAGACCTTGAGCGGCTTGCGCCGGCCGACCGCGCGATCCTCGATCGCCGGATACCAGTAGTTCCGCAGCCCGAGCTTCGGAATCAGCGGCCGGATGTCGCCGGTGAGCCTCGGGATGCCGCTGGTCGGACGCGCGTCGGTGCGGTCGAGCGGGGAGGTGGACCGGGGAGGTGTCGGCACGCCGAGCTCCTTGACCGTCTCAGGGCATGAACGTGGCGAAGCACTTGTTCGAGTTGAACGACCAGGTCTCGATGAAGTCGCACTCGTCCGGCTTGCGGCCGAGCGCTTCCATGGCCCCGGCCAGCATGTACCAGTTCAGCATCTCCTGCTGGCCCGAGGCCTCGATGGCCGCGAGCGGCGTCTTGCGCCAGGTGTCGTAGTCACCCACCCGGAGCGCGTCGTAGAGCCGGCGATCCGACTCGATGTCCGGATAGAGCTGATGGTTCTTGTCGGTCAGGAAGGCGTGCGACCAGCTCGACGAGGCGATGAGCGCGGTGCGCCAGGGGCTGTCACGCATCACCCGCGCGGTGGCCGCGCCGACTTCCATGCACCGCCGCGGGGAGGGCGAGGGCGGGTCCAGATCGGCCTCGAACACCGGGTTGGCGAGGCTCGCGCGCCCGCCGCGCTGGGCGATCACGCGGCGCCCGTAGCAGTTCACCTGGAAGGCGATCACCGGGTAGGGGAAGCCGACCCGGTCGTAGTCGAGGAACATGATCGTGTTCAGGAACGCGTGGGCCAGCCCCGGGTAGTGGAGCGGCTTGTAGGCGTAGGCCATGTCCACGCCTTGCTCGAGCAGGCCGGTCGCCAGGTGCTTGCCGGCGGCGCGATGGCCGGTGATGCGGAACGTCGTGTCGGCCGGCTCGTTCCAGACGTTGGGCGGCAGGCCGGGCCGATGCCAGGGCCGGGCCTCGACCTCGTCGTAGGCCAGCACGCAGAACGGCGGGATGACGTCGGCGGTGAAGTTCTCGTGCTGGTCGTCGCCCCAGATGATCACCACGTCGGGCCGGAACTCGTCGAGGAGGCGCCGGGCCTTGCGGAAGTGCTTGAGCAGGGCGTCCCGGTGGCCAGCCGCGCTGGCGGTGCCGCCATCGTGGCCGTACTCGGCGCGCATCGGAGCCGGCCAGCCGGCGGGCTCGCGGAGATGCGGGGGCAGCCCGGGATCCTGCTGGACTCGACGCAAAATGGCCGCCATGTTGGCGTCGGTGCCGGTCAGCGGAGGGTAGTGCGTCATGCCCAGCCCGAGGATCGCGCCCATGCGAGGCCCCTCTCGTCTGCGTGCGAATGCTGGGGCCACCCTAGTCCGCCGGCCCGGGCCTTGTCAACGTCGGGCCCGCGAGGGCAGAGCGGCTATTGCCCGCCGGTCACGTCGATGGTGACGCCGCTCACGAAGTCGGCATCGGACGAGGCCAGGAAGCAGATGACGCGAGCCTGGTCCTCGGGAGTGGCGACCCGGCCGAGCGGCGTGCGCTTGATCTCGGCGGCCTGGCCCTCCGCGGAGCGCCGCTCCCAGTGCGGCCGGATGCGCTCGGACAGGGTGAGGCTGGGCGCGATCGCGTTGACGTTGATGCCGTGCGGCCCCAGCTCGAAGGCGAGCTTGCGGGTCAGCGCGATGATGCCGCCCTTGGCGGTGGCGTAGGCGCTCGAGCTCTCCCGGCTGAGCCCGCGCCCGGCGATGGAGGAGAGGTTGACGATCTTGCCGCTCCGCTGCCGCTTCATCACCGGGATCACCGCGTGGGTGAGGAGGAACGTGCCGGTGAGGTTGAAGTGGAGCAGCCGCTCCCATTCCGGAAGCGTCAGCTCGTCGAGCGGCGCGGCGGGGCGGCTCACGATGGTGCTGCCGCCCACCGCGTTGACCAGGATGTCGATGCGCCCGTAGGCGTCGACCGCCCGGCCGACCACGCCCTCCACCGACGCGGCGTCGAGCGCGTCGGCGCGCAGCGCCAGCGCGCGGCCGCCGGCCGCGCCCACGTCCGCGGTGAGCCGATCGAGCGCGCCCTGCTCCACGTCCACCCCGACCACCGTGCCGCCCTCGCGGCCGATGATCATCGCGGTCGCGCGGCCGATCCCGGCGCCCGCGGCCGAGATCAGCGCCACCTTGCCCTGGAATCGCATGAGGTCGCCCTCCCGGCCGGGATGATACTCGACGCGCGCAGCCGACGCGTAGAATGAGCGCGTGTCCTACGATTGCGCGTTCTGCGGCGAGGAGAACGAGGTCTTCGTGGACCCGAGCGGCGGCGACCGCCAGACGTTCACCGAGGACTGCGCGGTGTGCTGTCGCCCCAATCTCATCACCCTCGCGGTCGACGCCGAGGGCGAGGTGACGATCGAGGCCGTGCAGGAGTACGAGGCCTAGCGGGTGGCCACCCGCGTGATGTAGTCCACGAACCGGGCGGTCGGATCGAAGCCCAGCACCTCGGGCGCGTTGGCCACGAAGTTGGACGTGGCGTTGACGTCGTAGTAGTAGATCAGCCCTTCGCGCTTCGCCACCAGGTACTCCACGCCGCCGATGTCGATCGATGCGGCCCGGGTGAGCCTCAGCACGGTGTCGATGGCCTCGGGCGGGGCGTCGAAGCGGGTGACGGTGAGCCCGGGGATGGCCGACACCGGGCAGGCCTCGAGCGGCGTGGCCGCCGGCGCCGACGCGCCCTCCGGTACGTGGCAGATGTCGGCCGGACAGAGGTTGAAGCCGGCGCGCGCGTCGCGCACGATGCGGATGGCGTAGAGGTACTGGTCGTCCATCACCTCGACCCGCACGATCGCGCCCTCGTCGGACTCGAGATACTCCTGCACGAGCACCGTCCCGTCCGGGCCGAAGTGCAGGGTGTCCAGGCCGGCCTCCAGATCGTCACGCGAGTCGAAGCGGACGATGCCCGCTCCGGACCCGCCGATGTTCGGCTTGATGACCAGCGGGAAGGCGATCTGGTCGAGGGCCTTCAGGATCGTGTCGCGATGGTTGACCACCACCGCCCGCGGATAGCGGGCACCGACGCGCTCGAAGAGGTCCAGCTGGAGCGCCTTCGACTTCTCGCTCCGGTAGGCGGCCACCGGGTTGATGACCGGCACGCCGAGCGAGGCGTAGTGATGGAGCAGGGCCTCGGCGTAGAAGAGCACGCCCCCATGGCCGCGGGTGGCCGACGACGGGCTCGTGCGATTCACGACCACGGAGTAGCGCGGCTGGCGGTCGCGCGGGTCGTAGGAGTGGTTGGAGTGGTCGATCTTCTCGTAGGGCAGCCGCCGCGCCTGCAGCTCCGCGATCAGTCGACTGGACCACTCCGGATGCTCATCCAGGATCGCAATGGGTGCCCGCAACTGCCCGTTCATGTTGGTTCCTCTTACATTTCAGTATCAATTTTCACATTTCCGACTGGCAATAGGATAATGCCCGGGACCCGGCGGCCCTGTCAAGCCATCGTTGACGGGCCGGCGGCCCGACCCCATGCTGCCCGCGTGAGCGACTGCTGCGCCGTTCCCGCCGAGGTACCGGAGGATCAGCGACGGCTCCTCCTGCTGGTCCTGGGGATCAACGCAGCGGTGTTCCTGATCGAGTGTGGCGTCGGCCTGGCCGTGCGCTCCACCGCGCTGCTCGCCGACTCGATGGACATGCTGGGCGATGCGCTGGTCTACGGCGTGAGCCTCTACGTCGTTCGCCGCGGCCCGGCCTGGCAGGCGCGCGCGGCCCTGCTCAAGGGCTCGGTGATGGCGGCCTTCGGCGTCGGGGTGCTCGCGGAGGTGGTGGGCAAGCTCGTGCGCCCCGTCGTGCCCCCGGCGACGGTGATGGCCGTGCTTGGCGTGCTGGCCCTCGGGGCCAATCTCGTCTGCCTGGCGCTCCTGTGGCGGCGGAAGGCCGACGACATCAACATGCGCTCGGCGTGGCTCTGCTCGCGCAACGACGTCCTCGCCAACGCCGGCGTGCTGCTGGCCGCCGCGGGAGTCGCGATCACCCACGCCGGGTGGCCGGATGTCGCCATCGGGCTGCTGATCGCCGCGCTGTTCGTCTTCTCCGCGGTCGGGGTCGTTCGCGAGGCGTGGAATGGCCGACGCGCCTTCGTGACTGGTCCGACCAGGTGACGCCGCGCGCTACTGCACAGGGCTTGACCCCGCGAACCGGCCTGCTCTAGGATGCCGGCGGCGTCGGCTCCGCGACGCGCGACGTGCCCTCTCACAGATGAGAAGGAGTGCGGCCATGATCCGACGAGCGATCCTACCGGTGGCAGCGGCCCTGCTGGTGCTCGCATTCAGCACGTCGTCGTTCGCGCAGACCGACTGCAAGAAGCTGGTTCCGGCCTCGCCGTGGGGCCCGAACGATCAGACCGGCGCCACCAATCGCGTCACTCCCGCCGTGACCAAGGCCGCCGCGGCCGAGATCAAGGAGGGCAAGGTCATCCCGATGTCGTATCCGCTGGTGGACGGGGTCCCCCTCTTCGGGAGCCGCTTCACCAAGACCATCCTCACCGCGGTGTCGCTCGCGCCGGGCGCCTCCTTCGGCGAGAACGAGCTGACCTACATGGAAGACACCTGGCTCAGCCAGAGCCACGTCGGCACCCACCTGGACGGCATGGGGCACATCGGGCGGAAGGACTGCTACTACAATCAGACCCCGATCGGGAAGTTCATCACCCAGAACAACATCACCAAGCTGGGCCTCGAGAACCTCAAGTCCTTCGCGACCCGCGGCGTGGTGGTGGACATGGTGAAGGTCTTCCAGCAGGCCAACAAGTTCAAGGGCAATGCGGCCTGCAAGAAGCCCTGCCTGGAGAAGGGTACCGTCATCACCGCGGCCGACATCCAGGCCGGGCTCAAGATGTACAACACCACGCTGCGCGAGGGCGACATCGTGGTCGTCCACACCGGCTGGGGCGATCTCTTCGAGCAGTACCCGGCTCAGAACGCGCTGTTCAACTCGGGCGAGCCCGGCATCGGCAAGGACGCCGCCACCTGGCTCATCTCGCAGAAGGTCGTCGCGGTCGGCTCCGATCAGTGGGCGGTCGAGGTGATCCCGGGGGAGAACCCGAAGGAAGCCTTCATCGTGCACAACATGCTGCTGACCGATAACGGCATCCACATCATCGAGAACGTGCGCACCGATCTCATCGCCGCCGAGGCCGCGGCCACCGGGCGCGCCACCTTCTTCTTCAACATGACCGTCCCGCGAGCGGTCGGCATGACCGGCAACTTCGTCGCCATCGACGGCATCCGCTAGATCGCCACGATCGGAGGACCGGTCGTGAGGCACCGTGCGCCGGCGGTCCCCGCGAGGGGCTGCCGGCGTTCGCACGTCCGGCCGCTCGCTCTGGGCGTGCTGGCCGCGCTGGTGCTCGGAGCCGGGCTGGGTCCCGCCGTCGCTCAGCGCCCGTACGTGGTCGCCTTCGCCAACCTCACCGAGGAGCCCGGGGTCACCGTCGAGGGGACCGGCTTCACCGGACGCGAGATCCGCGAGAGCTTCGTGCTGGCCGCCCGGGCCCACCCGATCGAGATGGTCTTCTACGACAACCAGCGCGACGACGCCCGCGCGATGCAGAACGCGGAGGCGGCCATCGCGCGCAGGGTCGACCTCTACATCCAGTACCACCGGGGCGCGGCCAACGCGGCGATCGGCGAGAAGCTCAAGGCCGCGGGGATCCGCGTGCTCGCGGTGAACGATCCGGTGCCGGGCGCGCCGCTCTACACCGTGGACAACCTGGCCGCCGGCCGCGTGGCCGGCGAGGCGCTGGCCCGGTTCGCGCTGCGCTCGTGGCGTGGCCAGCCCACCGCCGCGGCGGTGGTGGGCAATCTCTCCGCCACCGCGGATCACGTCCCGGAGCGCGGTCAGGGCGTCACCGCGGCGCTCCGGCAGCGGCTGCCCGCGGTGCGGGTGACCGACGTGGACACGAAAGGCAATCCCGCCCAGGTCGGTCCGCAGGTCGGCAAGTTCCTGGCCGCGCATCCCGGCGGCAAGCTGCTCTTCGCGGCCACCGACGACGCGACCGCGCTGGCGGTGAAATCGGCGGTGGAGAGCGCGGGGCGCGTGCAGGATACCGCGATCGTGAGCCACGGGATGGACCGGACGATCCACGGCGGCATGAACGATCGCAAGGAGATCGATCCGGCGAACCGCGGGAGCATCGTGATCGGCTCCGTCGCGTTCTACCTGGACCGCCTGGGTTACGAGGTGCTGCCGCTCGCGATGCGTATGCTGCGGGGGGAGACGCTGCCCGCGCGGACCACGACTCGCCACGTCCTGGTCACCGCCGCGAACGTCTTCGTCGAGTATCCGCCGTCCGACATGAACTGACGGTCAGCGGCGACCGGCGGGCTCCGCGGCGAACAACCCCTCGGGGCCGTCTCCGGTGGACGTGGGCGCCACCGCGAACGTCACGTGGCCCCGCGGGCCGACGCTGACCACCGGGTACAGCGACAGGGTGGTGATGCGATCGCCGCCGGGCAGCGTCTCGCCCACCGCCACCACCTGGGTGACCTGGGTCCCGTCGGCCAGCAGGATCGCGACCGGGGTGGCGCCGCCCTCGATGGACGCGGCGAAGGCAACCTCCCGGCCGGATCCCACCGCGGGCCAGAGGCCGAAGTGGACGATGGTGCCGCCGCCGGGCGCGGCGTCGCCCAGGCGCGAAACCGCGCGCACCTTGCCGTCCTCGGCCGCGAAGATGGCGGCCTCGACCGGCGCGAACTTCAGCATGCTGTGGAACGCGATGAGCCCGCGATCGTTCAGGCCGATCCGCTCGGAGAACTTCGCGAAGATCCCGCCGATGGGCGTCTCCTCGCCGGCGCCCACTACCATCTCGACGCGGTCGCCGGTGACGACGAAGATACCGCCGGGCACGCCCTTGCCCTCGACCACCGCCGCGAAGGCGACGCTTCCGCGGTTGTTGAGCGCGGGGGGGCCGAAGGCCGCGAACGTCCCGCCGCCCGGCGCGGGATCGCCCTGCGCCACGATCTTGCGCAGCCCGCCGCCCCGGCTCGCGAGGATCGCCTCGATCGACTCGCGTCCCCGACGGATCGTGGCCATGAACACCACGTCGCCCCGCGCGCTCACCACCGGCGCGTCGAGGCCGGCCATCACGCCCGGCATGCCGGGCGCCGCGCCGCCGGTGGTGGCGACCGCGCGCAGACGGCCGGCCGACCACGCGAAGATGCCTTCGACCGCGCGGCCCTCCGCGACCGCTGCGGCGAACACCACGGTGCCGCCGTCGTTGAGCGCCGGGGTGGGATGCTTGCCGAAGCCGGCGAGTCGACCGACGCCGGGCACCCGATCGCCCTCGCGCGCGACCGTCACGACGCGTCCGCCGCGCTGGAGGAAGATGCCTTCGTCGGCGCCCCCGCGAATGAGCCGGGCGAAGAACGCGACGTCGCCTCGGCCGTTGACCGGGGCCACGATCGGCAAGGTCTCCTGGCCGAAGCGATCGAAGGTGCCGCCCCCCGGCGCCGCGTCGCCGGTGCGGGCGACGGTCCGCAGCGTCGGGCCGTCCGCGGCGCGCCCGGATGTGGACGGAGCCGCCGCCAGCGTTGCGAGCACGAGCGCGCCGACCACTGACCAGCGCTGGCGGGATGGCATACGTCGGGAGTATAGGGAGATCATGAGCACGTCGCAATGAGCGTGCGGCTCCGGATCCTGGTGTTGGGCCTGGCCGCCGTCGCGATGGCGGCGGCCGGCAGCGCCGCGCAGCATCCCGCGGCCGGCCGGGAGGCCGCGTTCCTCGGCGCCTGCTACTGCAAGGCGGGGGCGACTCTACAGTGCACCGCCAACCTCACCGAGCCGGAGTGCCGCCGTCGCTGCGACGAGGCCCTCTGTGACGACTGGTTCTGGAAGGAACGCCTGCCGTGCTGGAACTGGGGGTACGGCGGCTGAGCGCGGTCGCGCGGCCGCTCACGGCAGTGGGAGGCGGCTCGGCAGGCCGGTCTGCGCGGTGAGCCCACCGTCGGCGACCAGAGCGGCCCCGGTGACGTAGGACGCCTGATCGGAGGCGAGGAACAGCACGCAGGCGGCGATCTCCTCGGGCCGTCCGAGCCGCCGCATCGGGATCATCGCGGTGGTGGTGTCGGCGAAGCCGGGGATGGACAGCGACGGTTGGAGCAGCGGCGTGTCGATGGCGCCGGGGCACACGCAGTTGACCCGGATGCCGCGCGACGCGTACTCGATCGCGGTGACCCGGGTGAGGTTGATCACGCCGGCCTTGGCCGCGTTGTAGGCGCCGATGGCGAAGTCGGCGAAGAGGCCGGAGATGGACGCGGTGTTGACGATGGCCCCGCCCCCGCGCGTCAGCATCTCGGGGATGGCCCGCTTCATGGCGCGGAACACGCCGGTGAGGCCCAGCTCGATGGTGTGAGCCCATACCGCCTCGTCGACATCGGCGGTGAAGGCGAGGCGGCTGCGCCCCGCCGGCAGCGCGGGCTGGCCGAACGCGTTGTTGTGGAGGATGTCGAGTCCGCCGAAGGCGCGGGCCACGCCGCCGATCATCGCCTCGACGCCGTCGGCGGTCGCGGCGTCGGCGGCGATCGCGACCGCACCGCCTCCGGCCGCCGCGATCTCGGCGACGACCGCCTCGGCCTTCGCGCGATCGAGGTCCGCCACCGCCACCCGGGCGCCGTGCGCGGCCAAGCCCAGGGCGGTGGCCCGCCCGATGCCGGAGCCGGCGCCCGATACCAGTGCCACCTTGTCGTCGAATCTCACGTGGCCCTCCGATCAGAGATCGAGATCGCCCCGGGAGAGCTGCTGGAAGATGGTCCGGCGCAGGATCTCGTTGGTGCCGTCGGCGATGTTGATGATGCGCAGCGTGTTGTAGGCGTGCACCAGCCCCACCTCGTTGGTGAGCCCCATGCCCCCGTGGGTCTGGATCGCGCGATCGACCGCGCGCAGGCAGACCTCCACCGCGAAGGCCTTCGCCATCGACAGCTCCTTGATCGCGCGCTCGCCGCGGTCGAGCAGCAGCGCGGCGTTGAGCCCGGCCAGGTGCGCGGCGTGCACCTCCATCGCGGATTCGGCGAGCGGGAAGGCGACGCCCTGGTGCTCGGCGATCGGCGCCCCGAAGGCCACGCGCTGTGAGGCGTAGGCCACCGCCTTCTCGAGCGCCCACCGGGCCAGGCCCACCGCGCGCGCCGAGTTGTAGACCCGGCCGAGCGAGACGCCGAGCAGGGCGATCCGGAAGCCCTCGTGGAGTGCCCCGACGAGCTGCCACGGCTCCACCCGGACCGCGTCGAACGTCGACTCGCCCTCGACGCCCCCGATGTCGCCCTGCAGCAGCGTGACCCGCTGGAGCGTGAAGCCGGGCGCGGTGGTGGGCACGAGGAAGGCGCTGATCCCGCCGCGCTTGGCCGCGGCGCGCGCCGGATCGGTCACCGCGAAGACGACGATCCAGTCCGCGAACGTGACGTTGGTCGTCCACATCTTGCGGCCGGTGATGCGCCAGCCGTCCCCGTCGGCGGTCGCGCGCGTCTCGATCATGGTCGCGTCGGAGCCGGCGCCGGGCTCGGAGAGCCCGAAGCACATGGACCGCCGGCCCGAGACGAGGCCGGCGAGCGCGCGCTCGCCCGCCTCGGGGGTGAGCTGCTCGAGCACCACGCTGGGACCGAAGGCCCAGTGGCTCAGCGCGAAGGTGCCGAGCCAGTGATGCGCCCCGCACAGCCGGTTGATGGCCTCCCACGCCACGTAGTACGCCAGGTAGCCCTGGCCGAGCCCGCCCATCGCGGTGGGCACGCACAGGTTGAAGTAGCCCGCGTCGGCCGAGGCGGCGCGGACTTCCTGGATGAGATCCACGACGGCGGGCACGTAGCGGCCATCCGGCCCGTAGCGTCGACGCGGGTCCTCGAGCAGCGCCGCGTGCTTCTCGTGGCGGGTGACGACCTCGCTCCGGACGAAGCGCGTGAGCCCCGCGACGATGCGCGTGATGTCCTCCGGGATGGGGAAGCCGATCGCGGTCACGGCGGCAGCCTACCACGGGAGCGGGAGCGGAAGGCGCGACGGCGCGCTGCGGCGCGGCGACGGCTTCTCACCTCACCCTCATCTGTCTCTCATCGGCGGTTGCTAGGCTGGTCGAGGAGAGAGGTGATGCCGATGCTTCGCGTGACCGGCTGGCCGAGCAGCGTCAGAGAGATTCTCGGCTGGGCCGTCCGGGCCTCGGACGGCCGGATCGGGTGGGTGCGGGACCTCTACCTCGAGGACCGCAACTGGACGGTTCGCCACGTGGTAGTCGACACGCTTCACCGGTTGGGCGGCCGCCGGGTGCTGCTTCCGCCCGAGGCGATCGAGCACGTCGATCGCGCCGCCCGGACGCTCCAGACCGGCCTCACCGGCCGCCAGGTCAGCCGGGGCCCGAGCAGCGACCTCGCGCGTCCGGTGTCCGGCCAGCACGGGCTCGATCTGGGCCGGTACTACCGGTTCCCGTCCTACGTGGTCTCGGTCGGTGCCGCGGTCGTGCTGGCTCCGGCCATCCTCGATCGCACGCTCGACGTCCACTACGACCGCCACCTCCGCAGCGTCCGCGCCATCCGTGGCTATCACGTGCATGCCCTCGACGGCGACGTGGGCCGCGCCGCGGACTTCCTGATCGTGAACGGCTCGTGGGAGATCGGCCACATGGTGGCGTCGATCGGGCTGTGGTGGCCGGCTCGCATCGTGCTCGTGCCGGTGGGCTGGATCGCGGAGGTCAGCTGGGGCGCGGGCACGGTGGAGGTGAGCCTGCCCGCCGAGGCGATCCGCCTCGCTCCGGGATACGATCCGGCGATCGGCCTCGGTCCCGCGCACGAGGAGCGCCTCGAGGGCTACTACGGCCGCGCCCCGTTCGGCGCGCCGCGCGCGATGGCGAAGCTGTGAGCGACTCGATGGCGCACGCGATCGAGCCGCGACGCCGTATCGACGACCCCGGCGCGGCGGTGAAATCGCCGTGGGCGGTCGTGCTGGCCGGGGGTGAGGGCGTACGGCTGCGCCCGCTCACCCGGCGCCTCTTCGGCGAGCCCCGGCCCAAGCAGTTCTGCCCGCTGCTGGGCCCTCGCACGCTCCTGCGGCAGACGCTCGATCGGATCGGGCCCACGATCCCCGTCGAGCGGACAGTGGTGATCGGGATGGAGAGCCACGCCGAGTTCCTGGTCCGCGACCTCGGGGAGCGGCCGCGGGCCACGGTCCTGAAGCAGCCGATCGGCCGCGGCACCGCCGCCGCGGTGCTCCTGGCCGCGCAGTGGATCGAGGCCCACGACCCGGGCGCGACCGCCGTGTTCTTCCCCTGCGACCATTGCATCGCGCGCGAGGGCGAGTTCATGGCCCAGGTCGCCGAGGTGGCCGGCTTCGTCCAGCGCCGGCGGCCATGGGTCGTGCTGCTCGGAGCCCAGCCGGACGAGCCGGAGGTCGAGTATGGCTGGATCCGACCGGGCCCCGCGGTGGAGTGTGGGCTTCATTGGCCCCTCCATCGCGTGGCCCGGTTCCAGGAGAAGCCGTCGCGGGAGGCCGCGCAGGCCATGTGGCGTGACGGCTGCCTCTGGAACACGTTCGTCTTCGCCGCGAGCGCCGCCGCCGTGCTGGACGCCGGCCGCGAGTGCGTGCCGTCGCTGACCGGCCGGCTCGCCCGCCTGCCCGCCTTCTGGGGCAGTGAGCACGAGTCGTGGGCGATGCATCACGCCTACGCGCTCGCGCCGACCGCGAGCTTTTCCCGCGGGGTGCTGGAGATCTGCACCGGGCCGGTCGCGGTCTCGACGCTGCCTGCCGGCGTCTGGCGCGACATCGGCAGCCCCGAGCGGGCGATCCGGACGATGGCCCGCGTCGCCGAAGGACGCGCATGGCCATCGTGACCATCTCGCAGCAGGTCGGCAGTGGCGGCGCCGAGATCGGTCTGGCCGTCGCCGAGCGCCTCGGCTACTGCTTCGTGGATCACGAGCGCTTCCTGGATCGGACGCAGCCCTACGGTCTCGACGCCCATCGGCTCTGGCACCTGGAGGAGGAGCCGCCGTCGCTGTTCGAGCGGTTCGATCACGAGACCCGCCGTTACATCGCGGTGATCCAGACCGTGCTGCTCGAGATCGCCGCCGAGGACCGCGCGGTGGTGGTCGGCCGCGGCGGCCAGTGGCTGCTACGCGACGTGCCGCACGCGGTGCGGCTGCGGGTCATGGCGCCGACCGCGTTCCGCGTGGACGAGCTGACCAGCGCCCTGTCCAGTCACGGGGGCGAGCGGATCAGCGCGCAGATCGCCGGACAGCTGGTCCACCGCGACGACACCCAGAAGCTCAAGCGCATGCGCTACCTGTTCAACGTCGACCTCAACGATCCCGCGCTCTATCACCTGGTCGTCAATACGGCGGGCCTGCCCCGGCCGGCCGTGGTAGACCTGATTCTTGCCCTGGCCGGTCAGCCGGCCTTTGCCACGACGGACCACGGCGGGCGGATGGTGGCCGATCGGCTGCTCGCCTCGCGAGTCGAGGTCGCGCTCGCCAGCCACCCGGCGACGCGGCGCTATCCGATGGAGGTGCGGGCCGCCGACGGCCTCGTCACGCTGGTGGGCTGCGCCGCTGCGCTCGAGGGCGCCGAGGAGGCGACCCGCGCCGTGCCCGGGTTGCTCGAGATCACGCCGGTCGTCGTGGAGACACCGCCGGTACCGCCCTTCGTGGGATGACCGCGGCGAGGGGACCGTGCCTCACGCGCGCCGGTCAGAGCCGGCGGGCGCCGACCCACCGAGTCCGAAACCAGTTGTCCTCCAGCCGCGCGATCTTCACGCCGCCCGGGTGGGTGGCGTGGATGAATCGGCCATCGCCCAGGTAGATGCCGTTGTGGCGCAGCCGGTCGAAGAACACCACGTCACCGGGCTGCAGGCTCTCGCGGGGGACGGGCGTGCCGTGGCGGTACTGCTGGGCCGCGTTGTGGGGAATCGAGACGCCGACGCGCGCGTACACGTAGCTCACCAGCCCGGAGCAGTCGAAGCCGGCGGGACTGTCGCCGGCCCAGACGTAGGGGGCGCCGAGATATTGCGTGGCCAGCCGCGCGGCGGCTGCATTGCGGGACGAGGCCGGCTGGCTCTCGGCGATCGGCGGCCGGATGAGCGCGCCGCCGCCGTAGTCCTCGGGCGCGAGCACCGCCTTCGAGCACCCCGCGCCGGCGATGAATGCGAGACACGCGCTCGCGACGGCCCGCCGGATGGCGCCGGTCATGACGGGTTCACGGTAGCACGGCCCGCGCCGCGGCCGGCCAGGTCTGCTACCCTTGGGCCACCATCTCCGCCGAGCCGTTCATCTCCGAGGAGGCCGTATGCGATACGCGAAGCGCTCGATGATCGTGGCCGCGCAGCCGGAAGCGACCGAGGCCGGCGCCGAAATCTTGAGATCGGGCGGCAACGCGGTGGATGCCGCGATGGCCTGCGCGCTGGTGCAGGGCGTGGTGGACCCGTTGATGTGCGGCATCGCCGGCTTCGGCAGCTGCGGCCTCGCGATGCGCGACGGCTTCCACGGCTACATCGATTTCCACGCGCCCGCCCCCCGGGCGGTGCGCCCCGACATGTGGGCCGACCGGATCGAGTCCGAAGCGCGGGACGGCTACGGCTTCATCCTGCGCGGCCGCGTCAACGACATCGGCTACCAGGCGATCTGCGCGCCCGCGAGCCTGCGGGCCTATCGCGACGCGCACCGGGAGCACGGGCGGCTGCCGTGGGAGCAGATCGTGGAGCCGGCCATCGCGTGGGCGGAGGGCGGCTGGACGGTGCGGCCCCACGTGGGCTCGTGGTGGGCGGAGGACGGACAGATGGGCCGGGCCGCGAACCACGAGCGCCTCGCCTTCACGCCTGCCTCGCGCGCGCTCTACTGCCGCCCCGACGGCACCCCGAAGCGGGTGGGGGACCGGGTGGTGAACCGCGATCTGGGCCAGACCCTGCGCCTCGTCGCCAAGCACGGCGACGCGGTGTTCTACGAGGGGGAGATCGCCGAGGCGATCGTGGAGGACATGCGCCGGCACGACGGCCTGATCGCGGCCGCCGACCTGCGCGACTGGCGGACGACCCGGAACCGGCCGCTCTGGGGCACGTACCGTGGCTATCGCGTGTCGAGCAATCAGCCGCCCGGCGGCGGCATCCTCCTGATCGAGATGCTGAACATCCTCGAGCATTTCGACCTGGGCAAGCTCGAGCACAACGGGGCCGAGTACGTCCGCATCGTGGCCGAGGCCATGAAGCGCGCCACCATCGACAAGGACCGCCACGTGGGCGATCCGAGGTTCGTCGAGGTGCCGGTGGAGCGGCTGACCGGCCGCGAGTACGCGACCCCGCTCGCCGAGGAGATCCGCGCGCGGCGCAAGGCCGACGTGCCCCGCTTCAACGCGGGCGCGCCGAGCCGCGACACCACCCACGTCTCGGTGATCGACGCGGAGGGCAGCTGCGTGACCATGACCCATTCCCTCGGCATGCCGTCGGGGGTGATCACGAGCGGGCTCGGCTTCATGTACAACGGCTGCATGGGCGTCTTCGATCCGCGACCCGGCCGCGCCGGTAGCCTGGCGCCGGGCAAGGCGCGCTTCAGCTCGGTGGTGCCGTCGATCGTGTTCGAGGGCGATCGTCCGCACATCATCATCGGCGCGCCCGGCGCGACCCAGATCGCCATGGGCGTGCTGCAGGTGCTGCTGAACGCGATCGACTTCGACATGACCATGGTGGAGGCGGTGAGCGCGCCTCGGTTCTCGGCGACCAGCAACGCCATCGACGTATCCAACCGCATCCCGCGCGGTGTGCAGCGCGAGCTGGAAGCGGAGGGCTACGAGGTCGTGCGCAGCCCCAACACCTACGGCTTCGCGGCGGTGCACGCCATCCGCGTGCATCCCGACGGTCTCGACGGCGGCGCCGATCCGGGCCACGACGGCATCGTGATGGCGGTGTAGCCGGCGTCGATCCCGCGCGGCTGGTCGACGACCGGGGTGCCGAGCGCGCGCCCGGGACCTCAGGCCTCGCTCACCAGGAACGCGCAGCAGGCGGGCATCGCCGGGGCATCGGCGTGGTCCACCACCGCGCCGGGGCAGAGCGTCCGGATCAGCGAGCCGAAGAACACCCCGCAGACGTCCGGCTGGATCTTCGAGAGGTCCTGGAACGGGCACTGGTGGATGGTCAGCCGTCGGGGCCCGCTCGCCGTCTCGGCGACGTCGGCCTGCCAGGCGAACTCGGTCTCGAGCCACTCCAGCAGGCGGCGCCACCGCTCGGGACTAGGGCCGCCCGACACGCGGCTCGGCACATGCTCGGCCACCCGCCGGGCCGCGGCCGCGATCGTCTGCTCCACGGCTTCCGGGCCCTGCCGCTCGGCGAGCACGTCGATCATCTGGGCCAGCAGCAGGTCGTAGCGCTTCGGAAAGATCCGCATGCCCTGCGGAGAGACCCGGTAGAGGTAGGTCGGGCGGCTCGGCTGGGTCACCAGCTTGCGCCTGACGACCAGCCCCAATGCCTCCAGGGTCGTCAGATGCTGCCGTACCGCTGCCGAGCTGACCCCAAGCCGCTCACTGAGCTGCTGTGAGCTAAGCTCCTCCCGAAGCAGTAGTTCGAGGATGTCAAGCCTGGTGCCTGTCGGCGTTTCCATGTTCTTTAGATAGTAAAAAAACTTTTTACTTGCTTAAATATCTTACCGCGCCTACGATACGCCCGGTACCTCGAATCCCCAAGCTCTGGTTCAAGGAGGCGGACATGAAGCGACTCGGTATGACCCTGGCGGTCCTGGCGTTCGGTGCTGGCGTCCTCACGGTCCAGGCGGCTCCCGCCCACGCGCAGGCGACGGCGCCCCCCGGCGGCGACTACAAGAAGGTCAGCAGCCTGGTGGCGCTGCCCGATTTCGTCCCCGGCCTCGGCACGCTGTACGTGAAGCCGTCGACGCTGCCCGCCGGCCCGTTCCTGGCCTACGACCACGACGGCAAGCTGGTCAGCAGCGTGTACATGATCCCGCTCAAGGACATCAGCGCGCACAAGGCCTTCAACAACCTGGCGGTGGCGCAGGAGAAGGTCGATCACGTGGACATGTACTTCAACGCCGGGCACCCGGGCGTGGCCGAGCCGCACTACCACATCGTGATCTGGTACGTGTCGGCCGACAAGGCGATGGCGCTCCAGAAGTAGACGGTCCATCGTGGCAACGCGGCGAGAGGTCCTGAAGGCCGGCGGGCTCGCGCTCGCCGGCCTCGTCGTGGGGTGGCCGGCGCGCGCCGCCGCTCCGGTGGAGATCCACATGATGAGCGACCCGCTCGGCACCACGGTGTGGTTCGATCCGATCGGGATCCACGTGGCGCCGGGTCAGGTGATCCGCTGGACCGTGCACTCCAACGTGCACACCACGACCGCCTACCATCCGCGCAACGATCACCACTCGCTGCGCATCCCCGAGCGGGCCGCGCCCTGGGATTCACGCTTCCTCGTGAATCCGGGCAATCACTTCGAGGTCACGCTGACCGTGCCCGGCGTCTACGACTACTTCTGCGCGCCGCACGAGGCGGCCGGCATGGTCGGGCGCATCGTGGTCGGCAAGCCGGACGGGCCCGGCACGCTGGGCTTCGACTACTTCAAGGGCCGGCCCGGGACCGAGCAGTGGCAGCCGGTGCCCGAGGCCGCGCGGAAGGCATTCCCTTCCGTGAGCGCCATCATGAGCCGGCGCGTGGTGCGTCGGGCCTGACCGCGCGCCCGGTGGCCCCGGCCGGCGTGGTAGACTCGGCCTTGCTCCCATGGTGGGAGCGGGGGAGAGGATCCGGCCGATGAGCTTCGACTACGGCAAGTATTTCGGGGAGATCAACCTCACTCACGACCTGCTCTCGAAGAAGGACGAGCGCACCTGGCTGCTCAAGCCACCGCGCGACGGCGAGCGCCACGACGTCGTCCTGTACCTCGGCTGCAACGTGCTGCGCACCTCCCACCTGGTCGAGACGGTGGCGGCGGTGTTCGACCGGCTCGATCTCGATTACGTGGCCGCGGGCGGTCCCACCTACTGCTGCGGCATCCAGCACCACCGGCGCGGGCAGGAGGCCTCGGGCCAGCGCTACGCCAACCACACCGTCGAGCTGCTGCAGAGCATGGCTCCGCGCGAGGTCGTCATGTGGTGCCCGTCGTGCATCCAGTTCTACGACGAGGTCCTGCAGGCCGACCTGCCCTTCCCGAAGCGCCACACCGCGGAGTTTCTCGCCGACTGCCTCGACCGCGGACGGTTCACGTTCACGCACCGGGTCGAGGCCACGGTGGCGCTGCACTACCACCATGCGACCGAGGCCCGGGCGCGCGAGGGACGGGCCGCGCGCCGGCTGCTGGAGGCGGTGCCCGGCATCACCGTGATCGATTTCGAGCCCGATGCCCGGTGGGGCCGCACGTGCACGCCGGCCCTGCAGGAGCAGCTCGGGCCCGCGGTCTGGCGGCAGATGGCGCTCGACGACATCGATCGCGCGCGGGCCGCCGGGGCCACGCACCTCGCCGGCATCTACCACGGCTGCCATCGCGACCAGTGCCGCTTCGAGCGGGAGCGGCCGATCGTGATCGAGCACTACCTCACGCTGTTCGCGCGCGCGCTCGGGATCGAGTTCGAGGACACCTACAAGAAGTACATGCACCTGGGCGATCCCGACCGGATCCTCGAGGACGCCAGCCCGTGCATGGCGGCCAACGGTGTCGATCTCGAGAAGGCGCGCGGCCTGGTCATCAAGACCTTCGCCTCATGAGCGGCGAGCCGACCGCGGTCGAGCCGCGCCCGGCGATCGTCTTCGCCCCGGAGCACGACGTGCCGGTCCGCTACATGGAGCGGACCCGGGAGTACTACCAGGCGCTGGGCTTCAGCCCGTATCGCTGGGCCCACTTCACCGACGCGCCGTTCACGCCGCTCGCGCGGCCGCTGTCCCGCGCCCGGGTCGCCCTCATCACGACCGCTGCGCCGTTCCAGCCCGAGGCGGGCGACCAGGGGCCGAACGCGGCCTACAACGCGGGCGCGAAGTTCTACACGGTGTATTCCGCGCCGGTGGATCGCGTGCCCGACCTGCGCATCTCGCACGTGGGCTACGACCGCGCCAACACGGTCCCCGAGGATCCCAACACCTACTTTCCGCTGACCCGGTTGCAGGACGCGGTCGGGGCGGGACGGATCGGCGGGCTGACCCTGCACGTGCACGGGGCGCCG